>NZ_JACEGK010000128.1:0-16025 GCF_056859195.1 Streptomyces sp. NH27 | reverse complement strand
CCGGCCGGCGTCGGGAAGACGGCCGGCCGGTGCGGCGTGCGGCTGTGCGGTGTGGAGTGGGGCGGCCAGGTCCTACTGGTCGCCTTCTTCGCGTTTGCGGTCCGCCTCCGCCTGCTTGGCCCGCACCTCGTCGTCGAAGTCGCCGGCCCCGGCAGAGCCGTCGACCTTGTCGATGGTGGCGGCCGAGTCGGCCGAGGAGCCGTTCACGGAGCCGCCGTCGAGCGGGTCCACCACCGTGAGGGTGGCGCTGCCGTTCATCGACGCCCGGTCCGCCACATCGGTGGCCTCGGACGGCTCGACCAGCCACTCCGGGTTGTTCTGCTTGTTCCACCACTTCCAGGCGGCGACCGCGGCGCCGCAGCACACGGCCACCAGCACCACGTCGCGAGCGGCTCGTCCGGCCTTCGCGCGGCGCATCCGGCGCCGGACCAGCCGGTCGATGTCGGTGGCCGACACCTGGCCGCGCAGGGCCTGCAGGGCGGCAGCACCGCGCAGCACGACCTCGTCCTTGGCCGGACCGGCCACGGAACGGGTTGCGGCGACCGCGGTGCTCACCTTCGGGGCCGTGTAGTCGGTGGCGGCCTTCGCGCCGTCCGCGGTGCGGCGGGCCGCGATCTCCACGGCGCTCGCGGCCTTGGGCGGCACCGCGGCCCACGCCTGCTCGCGGGCCTGGCCGACCCGGGGGGCGAGTTTGGCTTCGTACTGCTGCCTGGCGACGGCTCCCGCCTGGCGCCCGTAGACGCCTGCCTGCCTGCCGTACTGCCTGCCGTAGACCATGGCGTTCTCCTTGGCCGTGGTCGCGTACGGTGCCGCCACCTCCGCGGCGTGCCGCACGCTGTCCTTCGTCACGTCGGCCGCATGGCGCACGCTGTCGATGCGGGTCACAGGAACCTCCTCCTCGGTGGTTCGGTGGCGTACGGTTTTCGCCTGTCCACCCGGTTTGAAATCATGCCCGGCCGCCTGAAGTACGGCATGTGCGGCAAGGCATACGGGTCAGTCGGCCCGATTCCCGTGGTACCCACCGCGGTGCCGCCGGGCGGGGACACGCATCAGGCCGACGGCACCGGACGGACCGTGCGAGGATTTGTCCCTGTCAGTGAAGATTCATGGAAGGTAGAACGTGGCCGAGCAGCTCTACGCCACCTTGCGGACCAACCGCGGGGACATCGTGATCCGGCTGCTGCCGAATCACGCCCCGAAGACGGTCGCGAACTTCGTCGGGCTCGCCGAGGGCAGCCGGGAGTGGACCGATCCGCGGACCGGTGATCCGTCGCACGCGAAGCTCTACGACGGCACCGTCTTCCACCGAGTCCTGTCGGGCTTCATGATCCAGGGCGGTGACCCGCTGGGCGACGGCACCGGCGGCCCCGGCTACGAGTTCCCCGACGAGTTCCACACCGACCTGGCCTTCGACCGGCCCTACCTGCTGGCGATGGCGAACGCGGGCCCGAACACCAACGGCTCGCAGTTCTTCGTCACCGTGGCGCCGACCACCTGGCTGACCCGCAAGCACACCATCTTCGGCGAGGTCGCCGACGGCGACAGCCGGAAGGTGGTGGACGGCATCGTCGGCACCCCGACCAACCCGCACACCAACCGCCCGCTCAGCGAAGTGGTCCTGGAGACGGTGCTGATCGACCGGCACACCTCCTGACGCCGATCCCGTAGTCTTCGGGGAACATCGCGCCCCGCCCGCACGTACTAGTGGGCGGGGCGTACGGGTGCACAGCCGGCGCAAGGCGCGGGCACAGGTGCGCACAGGTTGTCGTCGGGTGTCATCAGGGAGTGGACTTCATGGACCAGGCGGTCTGCTGCTATCGGCATCCCGACCGGGAGACCGGTATCCGCTGCACCCGGTGCGAGCGGCCGATCTGCCCTGCCTGCATGGTCAGCGCGTCGGTCGGGTTCCAGTGCCCGGAGTGCGTGGCCCGGGCCAACCAGTCCGCCCACCACACCTCCCAGCCCCGTACGGTGACCGGCGGCCGGGTCGGCGCGGGCGACCCGTTCCTGATCACGAAGATCCTCATCGCGGTCAACGTCGCGCTGTGGCTGGTGGAGCTGGCGGTCGGCGGCGGCGGAGCCGGCACGGTGTCGGAGAACTACGGGCTGTACGCGGTTTGCGGGCACGACATGTTCGGCCACCAGGTGTGCGGCGGCGCCGCCGACGGGCAGTGGTACCGGGTGATCACCTCGGCGTTCCTGCACGAGCGCGGCAACCCGCTGCACCTGGGCTTCAACATGCTGACCCTGTGGTGGATCGGCGCCCCGCTGGAACAGCGGATCGGCCGGGCGCACTACATCGCGCTGTACTTCGTCTCCGCGCTGGGGGCTTCCGCCGCGGTGCTGCTGCTCGCGCCGGACGCCCTCACCATCGGTGCCTCGGGAGCGATCTTCGGACTGTTCGGCGCGACCGCGGTCTACATGCGGCGGGCGCGCTACGACATGCGGCCGATCCTGATCCTGCTCGGCCTGAACATCCTCTTCAGCTTCACCTGGAGCGGGGTGAGCTGGCAGGCACACGTCGGCGGTCTGGTGGCCGGCACCCTGGTGGCCATAGGGATGCTCTACGCCCCGCGGGAGCGGCGGTCGCTGGTGCAGTGGGGGTCCACCGCGGCGGTGCTGGTGGCCTCGCTCGCCCTCATCGGGGTGGCTGTGGCGCAAGTCACGGGCTGACCGCCGAGCCGCCCGTGTCCCTGGCGTTGATCAGACGTTATCCACAGCGGGACGGAACCTCTGGGGGCGGCTCACCGCGTTGTGCACAACTGGTGGGAAGCGCTGTTCGGAGGGTCACCAGGCCCGATTTGGCCGGGTTTTCCCTACAAGATCAACGAGAGACCGGTGGCCGCCGTAGCGACCACCGGTCGTATCGGCGTCAACTCCGTAGAGGTTATCCACAGATCTTCTGACCTTTTCCCCACTGTGGATAACCGTGTGGACAAGTGCGCGAGACCACGCTCGACGTGCTACTTCCACTGCGTGGAGACGACGAAGCCGCCGGCGATGAAGCCGAAGCCGACCACGATGTTCCAGTTGCCGAACGCGTCCACCGGGAGGTCGCCCCGCGTCACGTAGAACAGGACGATCCAGGCCAGCCCGACGACGAAGAACGCCAGCATCAGTGGCGCGACCCAGCCGCGGTTGTTGAGCTTTATCGCGGTGGCGTTCTTGGAGGGGGGCGGGGTGAAGTCCGCCTTCTTGCGGATCCGTGACTTCGGCACGAGGGATCTCCTGTCGATGCGCTGCGTAACCGCACGGGTCTGTGGGGTCAGCCCGGCGGGTGAGGGGCGGTGGGAGGCGGTGCCGCTCCCGGGCGTCCGTTAGCGTAGTGCTTCCCTTGGGTTGTAAGGAGAAGGGTATTTGGTGACCGGAGCCGGTGGCACCTCCCCTGCCCCTACATCTCGCGCTGTATCCCGCACGGTAGCGCTGCGCGTGCTCAGTGCGGGAGTCTTCGCGCTGGCCGGACTGATCTTCTGGACGAGCTTCGACACCGCGAAGGGCGTCGACATCCGCAGCGACGACCCGTTGCCGAAGCTGTCGGACAACATCCGCGCGAAGAACGCGCAGAACGAGAAGCTGGACCAGCAGCTCGCCGACGTCCGCTCCGACGTGGACCGGCTGACCCGGCAGCGCGGCGGCCTCAGCCCCGCCGAGCGGGCCCGGAGCGACGCCCTCGGCAAGGCGGCCGGCACCTCCCCGCTGACCGGACCGGCCCTCGAGGTCACGCTCGACGACGCCCCGCCGAACGCCACCCCGCTGGTGCCGGGCGTGCCCGACCCACAGCCGAACGACCTGGTCATCCACCAGCAGGACCTCCAGGCCGTGGTGAACGCGCTGTGGCAGGGCGGTGCCCAGGGCATCCGCGTCATGGACCAGCGGCTGATCGAGACCAGCGCGGTCCGCTGCGTCGGCAACACCCTCATCCTCCAGGGCCGGGTGTACTCCCCGCCCTACCGCATCACCGCGATCGGCGACCAGAGCCGGCTGCGCAAGGCGATCGACGCCAGCCCGGCGATCCGCAACTACCTGGAGTACGTCAAGGCGTACGGCCTCGGCTGGAAGATGACGGCGGCCGGCCGGACCACGCTGCCCGGGTACACCGGATCGGTGGACCTCCGCTATGCGACGCCTGTGGACCAGCGGTGAACGGCCTCGCCCGCCACCGGCCCGGACAGGTGTGCGCACAGGTCGATTCCATGTCGAAGCTTTGTCCCGTGAACCCCCCTTGGTCGCCGATCTCCCTTTACCCTGTTGCGGGGACTCAGAAGGAAGGCACCGCATGTACGGCTGGATCTGGCGGCATCTGCCGGGCAACGTGTGGGTGAGGACGATGATCTCACTCGTGCTGGCCCTCGCGGTCGTCTACATCCTCTTCCAGTACGTGTTCCCGTGGGCGGAGCCGCTGCTGCCGTTCAACGACGTCACCGTCGACAACGGGATGACCGCAATCCAACACGGAGCGGCCGCCGTCCGATGAGCGCACGCATCCTCGTGGTCGACAACTACGACTCCTTCGTCTTCAACCTGGTCCAGTACCTCTACCAACTCGGCGCCGAGTGCGAGGTGCTGCGCAACGACGAGGTGGAACTCGCGCACGCCGACGAGGGGTTCGACGGGGTACTGCTCTCCCCCGGCCCCGGCACCCCCGAGGAGGCCGGGGTGTGCGTGGACATGGTCCGGCACTGCGCGGAAACCGGCGTACCGGTCTTCGGCGTCTGCCTTGGTGTGCAGTCCATGGCGGTGGCCTACGGCGGGGTGGTCGGCCGGGCGCCGGAACTGCTGCACGGCAAGACCTCGGCGGTGGTGCACGAGGGCTCCGGCGTCTTCGCGGGGCTGCCCTCGCCCTTCACCGCCACCCGCTATCACTCGCTCGCGGTCGAACGGGACTCGCTCCCCGACGAGTTGCGGGTGACCGCCTGGACGGAGGACGGGATCATCATGGGGCTCCGGCACCGCCACGCCGCCGTCGAGGGAGTGCAGTTCCACCCGGAGTCGGTGCTCACCGAGTGGGGTCACCGCATGCTCGCCAACTGGCTCGCCGAGTGCGGTGAACCGGGGGCGGTGGAGCGGTCGCACGGACTGGCCCCGGTGGTCGGGACGGGCGTACCCGTCGGGCGGGCCGGGAGGTGACCACGCTCCGGCCGGAGCGTCCCGCCGACAGCCCGATGTCCTACGAGGACACCGGGCAGTTCGAGGTTGCCGTCGGACAGCTCGCCGACCCCCTCAACGACCCGCTGCCCGGCCACCCCCCGGTGGTCGAGGGTCCGCCGCAGGGCCCGCCACAGGGTTCGCCCTGGTTCCGCGGGCCGGAGATGGCGCGGCCGCCGGCGCCGGAGACTGCGCAACCGCCCATGCCGGAACCGATGGCCGGGCCACCGATGCCGGAACAGATGGCGCCCCCGCTGCATACACCGCCGACGACGCCCGCCCCGACGCCCGAACCCCTCTCGGTGCCGCGGCCGGACGAGACCGCGCGGCTTCCCCTCCTCACCGAGGCGGAGGAGGCAGCTCCCGCGGCCACCCTCGCGCCGGCACCCGGATCAGCCGGATCACCCGGACTGCCCGGTACGGACGGTGGTCGTGCCGCCAGACGCAAGGCGGCCGCCCGCGGCGGGCACCACGCCCGGGGCCGCAACGCCCCCTCGACGGCCGCGGCGAACGCCACGTCAGCCGCGTCCGCCTCCGCCGCCGGACAGCCGCCGGCCGCGCCGCTGAGCCGGGTCGAGGCCCGCCGCGCCGCGAAGGCCGCCAAGGACAGCCCCGCGGTGGTGCTCAGCCGGATCGTCGGCGAGTTGTTCATCACCCTCGGCGTCGTGATGCTGCTGTTCGTCACCTACCAGCTGTGGTGGACCAACGTCCGGGCGCACGCCCAGGCCAACAGCGCGTCGAACAACCTGGAACACCAGTGGGACAGCGCCTCGGGTGATCCCAACCGGGCGGCGGGCACCTTCTCCCCCGGCCAGGGCTTCGCGATCATGTACATCCCGAAGCTGGACGTCAAGGCCCCGATCGCCCAGGGCGTCAGCACCACCAAGGTGCTCAACAAGGGCATGATCGGCCACTACGACGGCGCCCCCGTGAACACCGCGATGCCGTGGGACAAGACCGGCAACTTCGCGGTCGCCGCCCACCGCAACACGCACGGCGAGCCCTTCCGCTACATCAACCACCTGGTCTCCGGCGACAAGGTGGTGGTCGAGACGTCCACCACGTACTACACGTACACCGTGACCACTTCGCTGGCGGCCACCCCGCCGAGCAACGTCAGCGTCCTCGAACCCGTACCGCCCGGGTCCGGCTTCACCATGCCGGGCCGCTACATCACGCTCACCACGTGCACCCCCGAGTTCACCAGCACCAACCGGCTGATCGTCTGGGGCAAGCTCACCGAGGAGCGGCCGCGCAGCAAGGGCAAGCCCGACGCGCTCGTCAATGGCTGAGGGCGCGACAACAGAACGGAACAGCGTGACCACCGAGAACCGCACCGGGCGGGGCCGCGTCGCGGCCCCCATCAGCGTCATCGGCGAGGTCCTCATCACCGTGGGGCTGATCCTCGCGCTGTTCGTCGTCTACTCGCTGTGGTGGACGAACGTGATCGCCGACCGGCACGCGCGCAAGGCGGGGGACAAGGTCCGCCAGGACTGGGCCCAGGGCCCGTCGGGCGGCGGCAACAGCGCCCCGCGCGGCCTGGACACCAAGGACGGCATCGGCTTCCTGCACGTGCCGGCGATGGGCAGGAACTACGAGGTCCTGGTGAAGAAGGGCACGTCCACCGACGTGCTCAACGAGGGCGTGGCCGGCTACTACACCAAGCCCACGCCGGCCGCGATGCCCTGGGACAGCAGCGGCAACTTCACCGTCGCCGCGCACCGCGACGGCCACGGGGCGAAGTTCCACGACATCAACAAGATCCACAAGGGCGACGCGGTCGTCTTCGAGTCCAAGGACACCTGGTACGTCTACAAGGTCTACAAGGTCCTCGACGAGACCTCGAAGTACAACGTCGCGGTGACCGACCAGGTCCCCAAGGAGTCCGGCAAGACCAAGCCGGGCCGCTACATCACGCTCACCACCTGCACGCCCGTCTACACCTCGCTCTACCGCTACGTGGTCTGGGGCCAGCTGGTGCGTACGGAGAAGGTCGACGCGCAGCGGACGCCGCCGCCGGAACTGGAGTAACGGC
The DNA here is from genome assembly GCF_056859195.1 of Streptomyces sp. NH27. Taxonomy (NCBI): domain Bacteria; kingdom Bacillati; phylum Actinomycetota; class Actinomycetes; order Kitasatosporales; family Streptomycetaceae; genus Streptomyces; species Streptomyces sp. NH27. Next base: position 8,845 of record NZ_JACEGK010000128.1, on the reverse strand, counting down.
CAGGGCGCCCTCGGACAGGGCGCCCGGACGTAGGGCCGGGGCCGGCGGAGGGCCTGACGGCTCGGGTCTGACCCGTTCGGACATGACGGAGGGCCCGCAGCTTTCCAGCCTGCGGGCCCTCCGTCGTCGTTCGCCGTGGGTGCCCGGCCTCAGTGGCCGAAGCCGTTGCCGCCGATCGCGGTGAGCGTCACCGACTGCCCCTCATGGAGCTGGGTGCCCGCCACCGGGTCGACCTGGATGACCTTGGCATTGTCATCGGCCTGGTTGCCCGTCATGTCGACGGCGGTGATCTGCAGGTCGAGGTTCAGCGCCTGGAGTTCCTGCTTGGCCTGACCGACGGTCTGGCCCGTCAGGTCGCCCGGCATGGTCGCCGGCGGCTGCTGGGTCTGCTGCGGGCCCGCGGAGACGGTCAGCACGATCGCGGTGTCCAGCGACTGCTCGCCCGCGCTCGGATCAGGTGTCTGGCTGATGATCTCGCCCTGGGGGGTCTCGGCGGACGGCTGGTCCGTGCCCCGGCTGATGTTCGTGAAGCCCTGCGCCTTGAGCGCGCTGACCGCCTGGTCGTAGGTTTCGCCCTTGACGTTGGTCGGGGTGACCGTCTTCGGCGCCACCGCGACGGTCAGGGTGATCGTCGAACCCTTGGCGACCTTGGCGCCGCCCTTCGGGTCCTGGCTGAGGACCGTGCCGGCGTCCACGGTGGTGGAGGTCTGGGACTTCTGGTTCACCTGGAAGCCCTTGCCGGTCAGCTCCGTGTTCGCGTCGTCGAACTTGTCGTTGGTCACATCCGGCACCGCGATCGGCGCGGAGCCCTTCGACAGGTTGACGGTGACGGTCTTGTCCGACGGGATCGCGGAGTCCGCCTTCGGGTCCTGCTTGCAGACCAGGTTCTTGTCGACGTCGGGGCAGAACACCGCCGGGCCGTTGACCAGCTTTATGCCGACGTTGTCCGCCTTCACCTTGGCGTCGCTCAGCGAGACGTTGGTGAAGTCCGGCACGGTGCCGCCGTTCTGGGCGTGCCCGCCGAACAGCGACTTGCCGAGGAAGATCGCGCCGATCAGCACCAGGACGGCGGCGACCACCAGCAGCACCGTGGAGGTGTTGCTGGACTTCTTCTGCCGCCGCCGGTCCGGGCGGTCGTCGTACCCGTAGCCGCCGTCGTCGTCGCGGGCCGGCGGCAGCATCGAGGTCTGCGGGTCCGTCTGCGGCGGCATCGCGGTGGTGGCCGCCGCGTCGCCGTACTGGTGCGGGTAGCCGTAGCCGGCCGCGCCCATCGCGGCGGTGGCGCCGACCGGCTGGCCGTCCAGCGCCGCCTCGACGTCGGCCCGCATCTCGTCGGCCGACTGGTAGCGGTAGTCCGGGTCCTTCGTCAGCGCCTTCAGCACGATCGCGTCCATCGCCGGGGTGACCTCGGGGTCGTACACCGACGGCGGCTGCGGCTCCTCGCGCACGTGCTGGTACGCCACCGCGACCGGCGAGTCGCCGACGAACGGCGGCCGGACGGTCAGCAGCTCGTACAGCAGGCAGCCCGCCGAGTACAGGTCGGACCGGGCGTCGACCTGCTCGCCCTTGGCCTGCTCGGGCGAGAGGTACTGCGCGGTGCCGATCACCGCGGCGGTCTGGGTCATGGTCATGCCGGAGTCGCCCATCGCGCGGGCGATGCCGAAGTCCATGACCTTGACCTGGCCGGTGCGGGTCAGCATCACGTTCGCGGGCTTGATGTCGCGGTGCACGATGCCGGCCCGGTGGCTGTATTCCAGGGCCTGCAGGATGCCGACGGTCATCTCCAGCGAGCGCTCCGGCAGCAGCTTGCGCCCGGAGTGCAGCAGCTCGCGCAGGGTGGAGCCGTCGACGTACTCCATCACGATGTACGGGATCGAGATCCCGTCGACGTAGTCCTCGCCGGTGTCGTACACGGCGACGATCGAGGGGTGGTTCAGAGAGGCGGCCGACTGGGCCTCACGGCGGAACCGGGCCTGGAAAGACGGATCACGGGCGAGGTCCACCCGTAGCGTCTTCACAGCAACGGTGCGGCCGAGGCGCGTGTCATGGGCGAGGTACACCTCGGCCATGCCGCCGCGGCCGAGCACCGAGCCCAGCTCGTACCGGCCGCCGAGGCGACGCGGCTCTTCCATAGCTCTGCCCTCTCCTCAATCCCGCTGTCCCAAGCTCAACCCGACATGTGAACCTGTGCCCTACGCCTGCTCGGGGATACGCTACCGGGCGCGCCGCGCGCACATTCGGCTCAGCGGTCCGCCGATATCCGACCGGTACCTGGCTGCGACCCAATCCGGACGTGACGCGTCTCTCACTTGTTGAGCACCGCTTCCATGACGTCCTTGGCGATCGGGGCGGCGAAACCGCCACCGGAGACGTCGTCATGGTTGGCGGAGGCGTCCTCGACCACCACCGCCACGGCGACCGGCGACCCCTGGTCGGTCATCGCGTAGGAGACGAACCAGGCGTAGGGCGTGCCCTCGTTGTTGATGCCGTGCTGCGCGGTGCCGGTCTTGCCGCCGACCTTGACGCCCGCGATCTTGGCGTTGGTGCCGGTGCCCTCGTTGACGACGGTCTCCATCATCGACTGGAGCTTCTGCGCGTTCTCCGCCGACAGCGGCTGGCTCATCTGCTTGGGGCTGGTCTGTGCGATGGTGCTCAGGTTCGGGGCGACCAGCTTGTCGACCTCGTACGGCTGCATCAGCTTGCCGTTGTTCGCGATCGCGGAGGCGACCATCGCCATCTGCAGCGGGGTGGCCGTGGTGTCGAACTGGCCGATCGAGGACTGCGCGACGTGGTCGGGGCTCATCTCGGTGTCGAAGTTGCTGGCGTCCGCGCGGACCGGGACGAACTGCTCCTTGTTGAAGCCGAACTGCTCGGCCTCGTCGACCATGTCCTTGAGCCCCACGTCGGCGCCGAGCTTGCCGAAGACGCTGTTGCACGAGTACTTCAGCGCCTTGCGCAGGCTCGCGTTCTTGCAGGGGATGTTGCCCTCGTTCGGCAGCGGGGTAGTGGTGCCCGGCAGGGTGTACGGGTCCGGGGAGTCCGTATTCGTGTCGATGTCGCTGATCTTGCCGGTCTGCAGCGCCGCGGCCGCGGTGACCAGCTTGAAGGTCGAGCCGGGCGGGTAGGTCTGGCGCAGCGCCCGGTTCAGCGTCGGGTCGTCCGGGTCGTTCTTCTTTCCGACCGCGTTCCAGTTCTTCTCGTCGGTCAGCGAGGTGCCCGCGAAGGAGTTGGGGTCGTACGACGGGGTGCTGGCCATCGCGAGGATCGCGCCGGTGCGTGGGTCGAGCGCCACCACGGCGCCCTTCTTCTTGTCGAGCCCGTTGTACGCGGCGGCCTGCGCCTTGGCGTTCAGCGTGGTCACCACGTTGCCACCCTGCTTCTGCTTGCCGGTGAGCAGGTCGACGGTGCGGTTGAAGAAGAGCCGGTCGTCGTCGCCGGTGAGGAACTTGTCCTCCACCCCCTCCAGCATCGTGGTGCTGTATGCCTGCGAGGCGAAGCCGGTCACCGGCGCCCACATCGGGCCGTCGGTGAAGGTCTGCTTGTACTTGAAGTCGCTGCCGGTGGTCGTGGCGTGCCCGGTGATCGCCTTGCCGTCCACGATGATGTCGCCGCGCGGCTGGGCGAACTGGTTGATCGACACCCGCCGGTTGTGACGGTCGCTGGAGAGCTGGCCGGCCTGGACGTACTGCACGTAGTTCACGCGCACGAGCAGGGCGAGGACGAGGAGGCCGCAGAAGACCGCGACCCGTCGCAGAGGCTTGTTCACTGGCTGCGCACCACCTGGGTCGCTTCGGCATCGGGAGAGGGGGCGGGGCTCGGCGCCGGGCGTCGCGCGGTGTCGCTGATCCTCAGCAGGATGGCGACCAGGGCCCAGTTGGCGATCACCGAGGAGCCGCCCTGGGCGAGGAACGGCATGGTCATACCGGTCAGCGGGATGAGCCCGGTGACGCCGCCGGCGACCACGAAGACCTGGAGCGCGAAGCCGCCGGACAGGCCGACCGCGAGCAGCTTGCCGAACGGGTCACGCGCGGCCAGCGCGGTGCGCAGGCCACGCTCGATCAGCAGGCCGTACAGCAGCAGGATGGCCATCACACCGGCCAGGCCCAACTCCTCGCCGACGGTGGCGAGGATGTAGTCGCTCTTCGGGGCGATGCCGCCGATCAGCCGGCTGTAGCCCTCGCCGAGGCCGGAGCCGAACAGGCCGCCGGAGCCGAACGCGTAGCGGGACTGCGCGGTCTCGGTGACGCCGCCGTTCTGGAGGGCGAGCGGGTGCAGCCACTCCTGGACACGGACCTTGACGTGCGCCTCGGTGGTGCCGACCACGACGGCGCCGCCCGCGCTGAGCAGCAGGCCGAACACGATCCAGCTGGTCCGCTCGGTGGCCACGTAGAGCATGATCACGAAGAGGCCGAAGAAGAGCAGCGAGGTGCCCAGGTCGGTCTCGAAGACCAGGATCATCAGGCTGAGCGCCCAGATCGCCAGGATCGGCCCGAGGTCACGGCCGCGCGGCAGGTACAGGCCCATGAAGCGGCGGGAGGCGAGCGCGAGGGCGTCCCGTTTCACCATCAGGTAGCCGGCGAAGAAGACCGCGATGACGATCTTGGCGAACTCGCCCGGTTGGAGCGAGCCGACGCCGGGGATGGTGATCCAGATCCGGGCGCCGTAGACCGCCGGGAAGAAGATCGGCGCGATCAGCAGGGCGAGCGCCACGATCATCGAGATGTACGTGTAGCGCTGCAGGATGCGGTGGTCCTTGAGGAAGACCAGGACGATGGCGAAGAGCGCCACTCCCAGTGCCGACCACATCAGCTGCTTGGGGGCCATCGCTCCGCCGAGTTGGGGCGTGGTGATGGAGGGTTCCTGGTCGAGCCGCCAGATCAGCACCAGGCCGAGGCCGTTGAGGAGCGTGGCGATCGGCAGCATCAACGGGTCGGCGTAGGGCGCGAACTTGCGCACGAGCAGGTGCGCTATGCCCGCGATGCAGCCCAGGCCGAGGCCGTACTCCGCCAGACTCGCGGGCACGGAGCCGTGCTTGGCGAGCCCGGCGTCGGCGTACGCGAAGAGGGGGATCGCCACCGCGAAGAGCAGCATGGCCAGTTCGGTGTTGCGGCGGTTGGGCGCGCCGATCGACGTGATCGTCGTGGTGTTGCTGGCGCTCATGACGAGCCGAACCTTCCTGCTACTTCCGGTGCCGGCACTACTGCTGGTCCGTGCTGCACTGCCCGACAAGCTTCTTCTCGTCGGGCGTCAGGGACGGACCGGGTGCGGTGGTCGGGGTGGTGGTGACCTTCTTCCCGCCCTGCTTGCCTCCGGCGTTGCCGGCGGCACCGCCGGAGCCGACCGAGTCCTCGGCGTTCTTCGCCGCGTCCTTCGCCTTGTCGGCGATGCTCTTGGCATCGGCGACCTTCTTGCAGACGCCCGCCTGCTGGGCGAGTTCGTCGGCCTTGTCGTTCGCCTGCCCGAGGCTGTTGGTGGTGATGTTGCCCTGCACCTGCTTGCGCTGGTACGACGGCAGGTACTTCAGCGGGATGTCCACGCGATCGCGGTGCACCTTGGACAGGCTGAGCCCGACGAGCTTCTGGTCGATGCCCTGGTAGACCGCGACGTGGTCGCCCTTGGCGCCCACGTAGTACTGGTTCTGGGTCCAGGAGTACGCCCCGTACAGGCCGCCGGCCACCACGATCAGCACCACGAGGCTGATCAGGCTGCGCTTGGGCCACTTGCTCTTGGCGGGCTTGTCGAGGTCGGCCTCGTCGTAGCCGCCGAACGCGCCGAGCGGGGTGCCGGGCACCGGGTCGCCGCTGCCGGGCGGCCCGAACGCGCCGGACGGACCGGCCTGGTGCGGGGCGCGGCCGAGCTCGGAGGCGCGGCCGGCCGGGGTGTCCAGGTGTCGCGGGTCGTTGGGCTGCGACTGGTGTTCGGCGACCGCGCCGACCACCACCGGGGTGTCGTTGAGCTGCGCGGCCTGGGTTTCGCCGTCGTCGGTGTCCAGCACGTCGGCGACGATGCAGGTGATGTTGTCGGGGCCGCCGCCGCGCAGGGCGAGCTGGATCAGCTCCTGCACGGTCTCGTGCGGAGCCTGGTAGCCACCGAGGGTGTCTTCCATCGTCTGGTGGCTGACCACCCCGGACAGACCGTCCGAGCAGATCAGGTAGCGGTCGCCGACCCGCACCTCGCGGATGGACAGGTCGGGTTCGACCCGCTCGCCGCTGCCGAGCGCGCGCATCAGCAGCGAGCGCTGCGGGTGGGTGGTGGCCTCTTCCTCGGTGATCCGGCCCTCGTCCACCAGCCGCTGCACCCAGGTGTGGTCCTGGGTGATCTGGGTCAGGACGCCGTCCCGCAGCAGATACGCGCGGGAGTCGCCGACATGCACCAGGCCGAGCCGCTGCCCGGTCCACAGCAGGGCGGTGAGCGTGGTGCCCATGCCCTCCAGCTGCGGATCCTCCTCGACCATCTGCAGCAGTTGGTCGTTGGCCCGCTGCACGGCGGTGCCGAGCGAGGTGAGGATGTCCGAGCCGGGGATGTCGTCGTCGAGCGTGACGATGGCGGAGATCACCTCGGAGGAGGCGACCTCGCCGGCGGCCTGACCGCCCATGCCGTCGGCGATCGCGAGCAGACGGGGGCCGGCGTAGCCGGAGTCCTCGTTCCCCTCGCGGATCATGCCCTTGTGTGAACCGGCGGCGAAACGCAGGCTCAGTGACATGCGTACCTCCCCCGTCGGTTCCGGGTACATCCGCACGCTGCCCACCCTCTCGCTCGCGCGTCGTGGCTTCGCTGCCCCATTGTGCGACTACTTCCGCAGCTCGATAACGGTCTTGCCGATGCGGATCGGCGCGCCCAGCGGGACCGGGGTGGGCGTGGTCAACCGGTTACGGTCCAGATAGGTGCCGTTGGTGGAACCCAGGTCCTCGACGATCCACTGGCCGTCGGTGTCCGGGTAGATCCTGGCATGCCTGCTGGACGCGTAGTCGTCATCGAGCACAATCGTCGAGTCATGCGCTCGGCCCAGGGTGATCGTCTGGCCCTGGAGAGCCACCGTGGTGCCCGCCAGCGAACCCTCGGCGACCACCAGTTTGGTGGGGGCGCCGCGTCGCTGGCGGTTGTTCTGCGGCTGCTGGCGGGGCTGCTGCACCTGCTGCTGGCGCTGCTGCGGCGGACGGGACCGGTCGTCGCCCCGGCGCGCGCCGCGCTGGGTCACCCGGGTCCCGAACAGGTCGCTTCTGATCACCTGGACCGCGACGATGACGAACAGCCACAACACGGCGAGGAAACCCAACCGCATGACCGTCAGGGTCAGCTCTGACATTGCCCCCGCTTCACCCTTCGGCTTGCCTGTACACGATGGTGGTGCTCCCCACGACAATGCGGGAGCCGTCGCGGAGCGTAGCGCGCTGGGTGTGCTGTCCGTCTACCACGATGCCGTTTGTCGACCCGAGGTCCTGGACAACAGAGGGCGTGCCGACCCGGATTTCACAGTGCTTGCGCGATACGCCCGGGTCGTCCACCCGCACGTCGGCCTCCGTGGAGCGGCCGAGCACGAGCGTGGCGCGGGAGATCTGGTGACGGGCGCCGTTGATCTCCACCCAGCGCCGGACAGCGGCCGCGGGGGAGCCGGCCGGCACACCCGTGCCGGGCAGCCGGGTCACCGGGGCGCCGCCACCCGGCGGCGGAGCGGCGGGCATCGGCGGCGGGCCGGCCGGGCGCTGCGGCGCGCCGTGCCGGTCGGGCACGGGCCGGGCCGGGGGCGGCTGGTACGGCTGCTGCGGCTGCTGCGGCTGCGGGGCAGGCGGCTGGTACGACTGCTGCGGCGGCCGGCCTGCGGGCGGCTGGTGGCCCTGTGGCGCCTGCGGGTTCTGGGACTCGCTGGACGCCAGGGTGCGGCTGCGCACCCGGTACAGCCCGGTGTCCAGGTCCTCGGCCCGCTCCAGGTGCACCTTGATGGTGCCCATGAACGTGTAGCGCTGCTGCTTGGCGTAGTCCTTGACCATCCCGGCGAGCTCTTCGCCGAGTTGGACCGCGTACGGGCTCAGCCGCTCGTAGTCGGGGGCGCTCAGTTCGACGACGAAGTCGTTCGGTACCACGGTGCGGTCGCGGTTCCAGATCGTCGCGTTGTTGTCGCACTCACGCTGTAGTGCGCCCGCGATCTCCACGGGCTGCACCTCGCTCTTGAAGACCTTGGCGAAGGTGCCGTTCACCATGCCCTCAAGGCGCTGCTCGAAACGCTTCAGCACACCCACCGGGCACCTCCCTCCTCCGGATCGTCCGTCGACTCGATTCCGATACTGCTTACTGATCGTATCCACGCGTAGGAAAAACCGGCGGTTCCCGATCTTGCTCGGGCGGGCGGTGTCAACCCTCACACCGCGCTGCGCCTGCGCTCCTCCTACCCACTGCGATGGTAGATGGGGCCGCTGTATGCGGTCCCAGGTTCCTGCCGTCCCCCACCAGTGTCCCCAGTGTCCCGCACCGGCACGCTCCACCGCGCCGCCTCCCCCGCGGGCGTTGTGCGACCGCCGTTACCCCGAAACGGATGTGATTGCACCGCACGCGCCGTGCTAATCTTCTGCATGTCGGACGGGGCTCCCACACCAGCAAGACCTACAGGTCCAGGGCAGTGTGAGAATCCCAACGGCGGCACCCATGCGCGGGTGGCGGAATAGGCAGACGCGCTGGATTCAGGTTCCAGTGCCCGAAAGGGCGTGGGGGTTCAACTCCCCCCTCGCGCACAGCAGAAGCACCCAGGTGCTTCGACGTAGTACGGACCGGGCGGCATCGTGATCACGATGCCGCCCTTTCCCGTGTCCGGGGACCGGCGACCGAGGCGGGCCGGGGCCGGAAGGGAGTC
>NZ_JACEGK010000127.1:0-16043 GCF_056859195.1 Streptomyces sp. NH27 | reverse complement strand
GCTGGCGGGGGCGTCCGCCAGGCGCCGCAGCGGCCTCGTAGTGGACCTACTCGGCCGATGCGGCAACGCCGTGGACGGCCGCGCCAGGGCGGCGAGCGGGGCAAACCTTGCCGGGAGGGGCACTAGTGCCCCTCCCGGCTGCCCCGTCCTGCCGTTCGCGGGACCTTGCGGTGGCTGGGTGGTCGCTCGCGCAGTTCCCCGCGCCCCTGAGCATGTGCAGCTCCCACCGTGCTTGCCCCGGGCGTACCCGGGCAAATCCGGGGGCGCGGGGAACTGCGCGCTCAGCAGGCCACGGCCTGCGGCCGGGAACGCAGCGACACCACAACGACGCGTAGCCGAGGGGCGCGTGGGGGTACTCCCCCTGGCTTCGCCGGGGGCACCCCCACCCAGGCGGAGCTCTGGGGGAGAACGGCGCGACCAGCCCCCACCGGGAGGTGGTCCCGGAACCGACGGAACACAGCACCCCGGAGGGTCCGCTCGGCCCCGGCGGCTAGCCGACCGTGCCGTAGAGGCGGTCGCCCGCGTCGCCGAGGCCGGGGACGATGAAGCCCTGTTCGTTGAGCCGCTCGTCGACCGCGGCGGTGACCACGGTGACGGGCTTGCCCGCGAGTTCACGCTCCATCAGTTCGACGCCCTCGGGGGCGGCGAGCAGGCAGAGGGCGGTGACGTCGTCGGCCCCGCGCTCGATCAGCAGCTGGATCGCGGCGACCAGGGTGCCGCCGGTCGCCAGCATGGGGTCGACCACGTACACCTGACGGCCGGACAGGTCCTCGGGCATACGGGTGGCATACGTCTTGGCCTGGAGGGTGTCCTCGTCGCGGACCATGCCGAGGAAGCCGACCTCGGCGGTGGGCAGCAGCCGGACCATGCCGTCGAGCATGCCGAGCCCGGCGCGCAGGATCGGCACCACGAGGGGCCGGGGGTGGGACAGCCGCACCCCGGTGGTGGGCGCGACCGGGGTGACGATGTCGACCTGCTCGGTGCGTACGTCACGCGTCGCCTCGTAAGCGAGCAGGGTGACGAGTTCGTCGGCGAGCCGGCGGAAGGTGGGCGAGTCGGTGCGCCCGTCGCGCAGCGCGGTGAGCTTGTGCGCGACCAGCGGGTGGTCGACAACATGGAGACGCATGGGAGGACTGTATCCGGCGCCCTCCGCCCGGCGCCCTCCCTTCCTCACCCTCATCCCTCTGTGCGCGGGGACGGGTAAACCGCACCTTCGGGGGAAGGTTCCGGAGGAATCGCGACACAGACGCGGGGACGGTGGCACACATGCCGGACACGACGGGCCGCGACAGCGGCGGCGGACGCGGCGGCGGACGCGGCGAGCGGGCTGGTCCGCAGGCCCAGCACGAACGGGAGTTGGAGCGGCGCCACAAGCGCGCCGCGTTCCTGCGCGAGCTGGACGAGGCGAAGGAGCTCCGGGACCGGGTCCAGCCCCGGCGGGCCCGGGCGGCCCGGATGCGCCAGCAGATACGGATGCGCACCTTCCGCTGGTGACTCGCGAGCAGCTGCCGAGGTGCGCCGCACCCGCTGGTTCGATGTGCGCGACGTCACCACGTGGAGCGGTCGAGTGACCCTGCGGCCGGTCGGGGGTCCGCCAAGATCGCGGTTTTCCCGAGAAGTGACCAAGTCCTGGCACGTCGCGGTGTCGAAGACCCTTCGCGACGCCCATGTTTCTGCCACGATGCCGAGTGGGTGGGACCGTCATGAAACCCTCATGAACCGCAAGTGGGCCCACCCGGTCCGGACGGCCTGAGACCTGTGGGAGAGTCACGGTGTACTTCGCCGCACTGCTCGCGCGCACCGAGGACGGTTGGCAAGCGAGCGAACCCGATCTCGACGATGTGGAAACCCTCGCCGACCTGAGCGATCTGGCTCGTACGGCCGGTGACGAGGAGGAAACGGTTCTGGTCTTCATCGAGCAGGAGGACGCCTGGTTCGGCGTCATCCGCGTCGACGGTGAAGAGGACCCCAGGATCTATGTGTCAGACGCGGCGGCCGCCGCCCGTAGCTCGTACGGAGAGATCCTGCTCACCGACGAGGTGCTGGGCCGCGACCCGGACAACGCGGACGACCTCGACGACCTTGTCGACCTCGACGGCACCGAGGACGGCGATACCGACGACACCGAAGAGGACGCCGGAGCCGGCCCCTCCGAGGACCATGTGCCGACCGGCCCGCTCGGCGAGACCGGCTTGCTGGCCGACCTGGGAATGAGCGCCGCGGAACTGCTCGCGTTGAGCGGAGACGGCGCCCTGACCGGCGAGGCCCTGGGCGAGATCGCCGACGCCCTGGGAGCGGCCGACGTCCTGGAGGCCGTCCGCTGACCGACTCCGGCACCGAACCCGACGTCCTGCGCGACCCCTGGGCACCCGCCATGCGGATCGCCCTGGCGGAGGCCGAGCACGCCCCGCTCACCGGTGACGTACCGGTGGGCGCGGTCGTGCTGGCCCCCGACGGCTCGGTGCTGTCCCGCGCGCACAACGAGCGTGAGGCGACCGGTGATCCGACCGCCCACGCCGAGGTGCTGGCCATCCGCCGCGCAGCAGCCGCCCTGGGCCGGTGGCGGTTGACCGGCTGCACCCTGGCGGTGACCTTGGAGCCGTGCACCATGTGCGCGGGCGCCATCGTGCTGGCCCGGCTGGAGCGGGTGGTCTACGGCGCCCCCGATCCGAAGGCGGGCGCGGCCGGTTCGCTGTGGGACCTGGTCCGCGACCGCCGCCTCAACCACCGCCCCGAGGTGATCGCCGAGGTGCTGCCCACCCCGAGCGCGACCCTCCTCACCCGCTTCTTCCGCCCAAACGATTTCTGACCACGGCGCTCCGTGGGCTAAGCTCTCTCTCGGTAGCGTGTCCGAGCGGCCTAAGGAGCACGCCTCGAAAGCGTGTGAGGGGGCAACTCCTCCGTGGGTTCAAATCCCACCGCTACCGCCATGAGCTGGACGAACGGGACCGCCTCCCCTGTGGAGGCGGTCCCGTTCGCTGTGTTCCCAGCCGGTGCCCCTGGCCGTCAAAGCCTCGCAATCATCATCGTTTTTGCGGATGATGATGCTGTCCGGTCGTCTGGTTACTCCGAACGGCGGATAGAATTCGGCGATTGCACACTTGTGACCGCTGGTGCCGAGTCGCTGCTGGGGAGGCCAAGGAGCATGGCGCAGGCGAGGAGGATCGCCACCATCGTGCTGGTGATCTTCGTGCTTTATACGATCATCGACCAGCCGGCTCGGGCGGCCGACCTTGTGCAGGTAGGGTTCGTCGGGATTTCGAACGCGGCCAAGAGCATCGGGCAGTTCATGCACGACCTGGCCAACTGAGGGCCGTGGGGCAAGGCGAGGAGTGGCGATGATCCGTCATCTGGTGCTGTTCAAGTTGAACGAGGGCGTCAGCCGTGACGAGGAGCGGGTGGTCGCAGCCGCCGGTGGGTTGGTCGAACTCGGCGCGCTGGTCCCGGAGGCGGCCTCCTGGGAGTGCGGCTGGAACGTGACGGACCGGCCGATCGCCTACGACTTCGCGATCAACTCCTCCGTCGCGGACGCCGACGCGCTGGTGCGCTATCTCGAGCATCCCGCACACAAGGCCGCGGTCGCGCCGTGGTCGCAGTTCGCCACCTGGGTCATCGCGGACTACGAGATCTGATCGCACACCCATGCGCAGCAGCCCCTCGCCATCCGCGGCGGGGGGCTTCGTCGTGCCGGTCCACGCGCGGCCCGTTCGTACAACACGGCAATATGCGGTGCTTGCACAAAGCACAAATGAATTGTGATGCTATGACCGCTTTGCCCGACGTTTGACGGATGTTCGCCGGATGCTGCAGTCGCAGCAGCAGGCTGGAGTGGACCGATAAGGGGTGTGGTGTGCCGGTGTCGGCCCGTACGGCGTCAACGTCAGCGACGACGACGTATCCGCGTGGCAGGACGCGGACGCCGAACAGCAACGCGGCCGACGCGCGGGCGCTGACCCAGGTGCTCTTCGAGCAGATCGTGGAGCTGGAGCCGGGCACGCCCGAGCACAGCCGGGTGCGGGCCGCGCTGATCGAGGTGAACCTGCCGCTGGTGCGGTACGCCGCCGCCCGCTTCCGCAGCCGCAACGAGCCGATGGAGGACGTGGTCCAGGTCGGCACGATCGGCCTGATCAACGCGATCGACCGGTTCGACCCGGAGCGCGGGGTGCAGTTCCCGACCTTCGCGATGCCCACCGTGGTCGGCGAGATCAAGCGCTACTTCCGGGACAACGTGCGCACCGTGCACGTGCCGCGCCGGCTGCACGAGCTGTGGGTGCAGGTCAGCGGAGCCATCGAGGACCTGACGGTGCTGCACGGCCGCTCCCCGACCACCGCGGAGATCGCCGAGCGGCTACGGCTGTCCGAGGAGGAGGTGCTGGCCTGCCTTGAGGCGGGCCGCGCCTACCACGCCACCTCGCTGGAGGCCGCCCAGGAGGGCGACGGCGCCCCGGGGCTGCTGGACCGGCTCGGCTACGAGGACCCGGCGCTCAACGGCGTCGAGCACCGCGACCTGGTCCGGCATCTTCTGGTGCAACTGCCGGAGCGCGAAAGGCGCATCCTGCTGCTGCGCTACTTCGGCAACCTGACGCAGTCGCAGATCAGCGCGGAGCTGGGGGTTTCGCAGATGCACGTGTCCCGTTTGCTGTCCCGGAGCTTCGCCCGGCTGCGGTCCGCAAACCAGCTCGAAGCGTAACCCAACGGGATTAAGCCACCTGCACAGATAAGTCGACATGACGCTACAGCGTGTTGCCGACATGTGACATTCTGCGGATAGCGCGTTTGTGACGGCCGGACCTCCGGTATTCCAGTGGAGGAACAACCGTCGCTCGCGACGCCCGTCCGCGACCTCAAGGGGGTGGCATGTCCGTACAGTTGGGCAGTCCCAAGGTGCTTCGTACCGACGCAACCGACGCTGACGTACCGCATGACGCTGTGCATGACGCTGTGCGCAGCGATGCCATCGACACCCGCACGCTGTCCCGTTCGCTCTTCCTGCGACTGGCGGAGCTACCGGTCGACAGTCCGGACCGCACCTACGTCCGTGACACGCTCATCGAGTTGAACCTCCCGCTGGTGCGGTACGCCGCCGCCCGCTTCCGCAGTCGGAACGAGCCGATGGAGGACATCGTCCAGGTCGGCACGATCGGCCTGATCAAGGCGATCGACCGGTTCGACTGCGAGCGCGGCGTGGAGTTCCCGACCTTCGCGATGCCCACCATCGTCGGCGAGGTGAAGCGGTTCTTCCGCGACACGTCGTGGTCGGTGCGGGTCCCGCGGCGGTTGCAGGAGCTGCGGCTGGCGCTGACCAAGGCGAGCGACGAGCTGTCCCAGAAGCTGGACCGCTCGCCGACCGTCGCCGAACTGGCCGGCTGCCTCGGCGTCTCCGAGGAGGACGTGGTCGACGGCCTCGCGGTCGGCAACGCCTACACCGCCAGCTCGCTGGACTCCCCGCCGCCCGAGGACGACGGCGGCGAGGGCACCCTGGCCGACCGGCTGGGATACGAGGACAGCGCCCTCGAAGGCGTCGAGTACCGCGAGTCGCTGAAGCCGCTGCTGGCCCAACTGCCGCCGCGCGAACGGCAGATCATCATGCTGCGGTTCTTCGCGAACATGACGCAGTCGCAGATCGGCGAGGAGGTCGGCATCTCCCAGATGCACGTCTCCCGGTTGCTGACCCGGACGCTGGCTCAGCTGCGCGTGGGACTCACCGCTGAGGCGTAGGAGGGGGGAGTGGTCGCCGGGCGTCCGGCGGACCCGCCGCTACTTCACCGCGAGCGCGACCACTCCCACGATCACCACCAGGACCACGATCACACCGATGATCAGGCCGGCGCGGCTGCGGCCCTGAACGCGCTGCACCTGGGCGGCGGGCGGCTGCTCGTCGACGAAGGCACGGAACATCTGGGTGCTGCCGGCCGGGTCGTAATTGTTGTCAGGGTTGGGCGAGGAGTTCGACATGCCGCCTGACCCTAGCGTGTCGGCGGAATAACCCGCACCCCCTGACTGTTGCATCAGCACATGGCACGCATCGGCAACTCGGCGCTCGACGTCTTCCCCCTGTCCCTCGGCGGCAATGTCTTCGGCTGGACGGCCGACGAGGCGCAGTCCTTCGCCGTCCTCGACGCGTACACCGCGCGCGGCGGCAACTTCATCGACACCGCGGACGTGTACTCGGCCTGGGTGCCGGGCAACTCCGGCGGTGAGTCGGAGACGATCCTCGGCGCGTGGCTGGCCCGTAGCGGCCGCCGCGACGACATGGTGGTCGCCACGAAGGTGGGCAGCCACCCGGACTTCAAGGGGCTGCGGGCCGACACGATCAAGCAGGGCGCCGAGGCGTCGCTGCGCCGGCTGGGCGTCGAGCACATCGACCTCTACTACACGCACTTCGACGACCCCGATGTCCCGGTCGAGGAGATCATCACCGCGCTGGACGCCCTCGTGAAGGAGGGCAAGGTCCGGGCGATCGGCGCCTCCAACATCACGGCGGAGCGACTGGCCGCCTCGCTGGACTTCTCCGAGCGCGAGGGCCTGGCGCGGTACGAAATCATCCAGCCCAAGTACAACCTGGTCGAGCGCGACGAGTTCGAGGGTCCGCTCGCCGACCTGGTGGCGGCCCGCGGCCTGTCCACGGCTCCTTACTATGGGCTGGCCTCCGGCTTCCTCACCGGCAAGTACCGCGCCGGTGCCACCGAGGTCTACAGCGCCCGGGCCGAGCGCGCCGCCGGCTTCCTCGACACGCCCAGCGGCCCGAAGGTGCTGGCGGCGCTGGACGAGATCGCCGCCGCCCACGACGCCGAGGTCGGCACCGTCGCGCTGGCCTGGCTGGCCGCGCAGCCGACGGTGGTCGCGCCGATCGCCAGCGCGCGTACGGCCGAGCAGGTGCCGGCGCTGACCGCGGTCGCCGAGCTGGCGCTGACCGCGCAGGAGCTGGCGGCGCTGACCGCCGCCTCGTCCTGACCGCCCTCTGACGGCGGCCATTCCAGGCACGTCTTCCCGCACCGAGTTCGCCCGCTCCCGCAACGGGGGCGGGCGATTGCTCTGTCGTGACCTTGCTCTCAGCCATCCCACAGCACTTGTGACATACAACCATTTCCTCTTATGGTTGCTTCAGGCAACCAAGAGGAAGGCTGGCGAACCGAGTCGATGGCGACACCCACCCCGACCGCCGCAACGTCCGAACCCCCCATGTCTCACCGCCAGATCATGGAGGCGCTGTCCGGTCTGCTGATCGGCCTGTTCGTGGCGATCCTGTCGTCGACGATCGTCTCCAACGCCCTGCCGCGCATCCTCTCCGACATCGGCGGCGGCCAGAGCGCGTACACCTGGGTGGTCACCGCCTCGCTGCTCGCGGTCACCGCGACCACGCCGATCTGGGGCAAGCTCTCCGACCTGTTCAGCAAGAAGCTGCTGATCCAGCTCGCGCTGGTGATCTACGTGGCCGGGTCGATGGTCGCGGGGCTGTCGAACAGCCCGGGCATGCTGATCGCCTGTCGGCTGGTGCAGGGCATCGGCGCGGGCGGGCTGTCCGCGCTCACCCAGGTGATCATGGCGGCGATGATCTCGCCCCGGCAGCGCGGCCGGTACAGCGGCTACCTCGGCGCCACCTTCGCGGTCGCCACCGTCGGCGGGCCGCTGGTCGGCGGCGTGATCGTCGACTCCGCGCTGGGCTGGCGCTGGTGCTTCTACGTCGGGGTGCCGTTCGCGATCATCGCGCTGGTGGTGCTGCAGAAGACGCTGCACCTGCCGGTGGTCAAGCGGCAGGCGCGGATCGACTGGGCGGGCGCCTTCTTCATCACCGCGGCCGTGTCGCTGCTGATGGTGTGGGTCTCGCTGGGCGGCCAGAACTACCCGTGGATGTCCACCCAGACCTATGTGATGGTGCCGCTCGCGCTGCTGCTCGGCCTGGTCTTCATCCTCGTCGAGACCCGCGCCGCCGAGCCGATCGTGCCGCTGCGGCTGTTCCGCAGCCCGACGATCACCCTCACCTCCTTCGCCAGCCTCTTCATCGGCGTGGCGATGTTCGCCGGCACGGTGTTCCTCAGCCAGTACTTCCAACTCGCCCGCGGCAAGACCCCGACCGTGTCCGGGCTGATGACGATCCCGCTGATCGGCGGGCTGTTCGTGGCCTCGATGGTCAGCGGCCGGATCATCACCCGCACCGGCCGCTGGAAGGTCTTCCTGGTCGCCGGCGGCCTGCTGGTCACCGCGGGCTGCGCCCTGCTCGGCACGATCCGCCACGACACCGCGTATCCCGAAGTGGCGCTCTACATGGCGCTGCTGGGCCTGGGCATCGGCATGATGATGCAGAACCTGGTGCTCGCCGTGCAGAACCAGGTGACGGCGGCCGACCTCGGCTCGGCCAGTTCGCTGGTCACCTTCTTCCGCTCGCTGGGCGGCGCGATCGGCGTCACCGCGCTCGGCGCGATGCTCGGCAACCGGGTCACCCACTTCACCTCCACCGGCCTGGCCGCGCTGCACATCAAGGCGACCGGCGCCGACGGCTCCGGCGGCATCCCCGACGTCGACAAGCTGCCCGCGCCGGTGCGGGGCGTGGTGGAGGGCGCCTACGGCCACGGCGTCGGCGACGTCTTCCTGTACGCGGCCCCGTTCGCGCTGATCGCCTTCCTGCTGGTGGTCTTCGTCAAGGAGGTGGCGCTGCGCGACCGCAGCGGGTCGCAGCAGGCCGTGCAGACCGCCGACGCCCCGGCGCGGGTGACCGACGGCCAGGCAGGGTAACCCAGCAGGTAGCGCACAGCACAGCGCCCCGGCAGGGGCGACAACTCCCGGTCGTACGGCCCGCACCCGCAGCGGAGAGGTCCGGTACGCACGACACGGGTCAGGGTTCCGGCGGTGACCGGAGCAGGGGACGGCCGAGGCCGCCGCCGGGACCCGCACTTCCTTCGCGGACCGCACCGCGCGGCGACGTAAGGTGCCGCCATGGCTCCCAACATCGCCACCACCACCAAAGTCGGCCTGGCCGAACTGCTGGAGTTCATCCGGCCGCGGCACAACGCCATCCTGCTCACCACCCGTGCGGACGGCCGTCCGCAGGGCTCGCCGCTCACCTGCGGGGTGGACGACTCGGGGCGGATCGTGATCTCGACCTACCCCGAGCGGGCCAAGGCCCGCAACGCCAAGCGCGATCCGCGGGTCA
This sequence comes from Streptomyces sp. NH27, assembly GCF_056859195.1. NCBI lineage: Bacteria > Bacillati > Actinomycetota > Actinomycetes > Kitasatosporales > Streptomycetaceae > Streptomyces > Streptomyces sp. NH27. The sequence continues at coordinate 6,892 of NZ_JACEGK010000127.1, read as the reverse complement.
GCGTCATTGTGCTGTCCGACTCCTTCGGCGACGCGTGGGTCCAGATCGACGGCAGCGCCGAAGTGCTGGACGCGCCCGAGTCCGTGGAACCCCTCGTGGAGTACTTCCGGAACATCTCCGGCGAGCACCCCGACTGGGCGGAGTACCGCGAGGCGATGGTCCGGCAGGGCAAGTCGATCATCCGGATCACCCCGGAGCGCTGGGGCCCGATCGCGACCGGCGGCTTCCCGGCCCGCCTCGCCTGAGTACGCGTACGAGCACGCGGACGCGCACGAGGACGCGCACGAGGACGCGCACGCGCACGAGGACGCGCACGCGCGAGCCCGCGGACCGGCTGAACCGGTCCGCGGGCTCGGGCTTGCGGGCGGGCTACTTCGGCGCCGGGAGGTCGTAGACGGTCGTGCCGCCCACGGTCTTGGCGGTGAAGTGCGACTGGACCCAGGAGCTGATGGCGGAGGACGCGTTGCTGCCGCCCATCGAGCCGCCGCCTCCCGTACCGCTGCCGATGAAGTAGTGGATGCGGCCGGCGGCCACGTACTTCTCGAACTGGGCGAGCGTGGGTGACGGGTCGCTGCCGTTGAAGCCGCCGATGGACATCACCGGCTTCTGGGTGGCCAGTTGGTAGCTCGCCTGGTTCTGCGAGCCGATCGCGGCCGCGACCCAGGTGTAGTCGCCGGCGTTCTTGAGCAGCAGGGACTTCATGGCGGAGCTGACCTGGGCGCCGTCGAGAAGGCCGCCCATGCCGCCTCCGCCGCCCCGGCCGTTCCCGCCGCCGAAGCGGGACTCGCCGGTGGTGCCGCCGCCCGGGAAGCCGTTCATGCTCTGACCGGGTGCCTGGCCCTGGGACTGTCCCTGGCCGGGTGCCTGACCCTGACCGAAGCCGCCGGTGCCGCCGGTACCGCCGGTGCCACCGCCGGGGAAGGTGCCGGTCGGCGGGGTGCCGCCGGTACGGCCCTGGCCGCCGGCGCCGAAGCCGCCGCGGCCGCCCCCGCCGGGGAACCCGCCCATGCCGCCCTGCACGGAGGGACCCGCGGTCACGATGGACCCCTGGTGCCCGGTGCTCACGGTGTCGAGGGTGTACGCCACCGGTCCGCCCAGGACCGCGGCGAGGCCGACCACGGCCGACAGCACCGTGAGCCGGGCGCCGGCCCGCGCGGTGGCCATGCCCGGGAGCGCGCCCGCGAGCAGCGCCAGCGCGGCCACCGCCCCGGCGACGACCAGCGCGGTACGCAGCCACGGGTGCCAGTCGGGGCTGCGGTGCAGCAGGGTGTACGCCCACACGGACGTGCCCGCGACCGTGATCGCCAGCGCCGAGGCGGCCGCGATGTGGGTACGCCGCTGCCACAGCAGGGAGGCACCCATACCGACCAGCGCCGCGATGTACGGCGCGAGCGCGATGTTGTAGTACTGGTGGAAGATGCCGGACATGTAGCTGAACGTGGCGAAGGTCATCAACAGCGCGCCGCCCCAGAGCAGGAAGGCCGCCCGCGTCGCCGAGGTACGGCGGGCCCTTCGGGTGATCCACACCCCCGCGATCAGCATCGCGAACGCGGCCGGCAGCAGCCAGGAGATCTGCCCGCCCATCTCGGAGTTGAAGAGCCGGCCGATACCGGTCGCGCCCCACATGCCGCCGCCGTTGCCGGCGCCGGGTCCCCCGCCGCCGCCGACACTGCCGGTCTCGTCGCCGGTGATCCGGCCGAAGCCGTTGTACCCGAAGGTCAGCGACAGGAAGCTGTTGTCCTGGGAGCCGCCGATGTACGGGCGCGAGGACTTCGGCCACAGCTCGACGATCGCCACCCACCAGCCGCCCGCGAGCAGCATCGCACCGCCGGCGTAGAGCAGTTGGAGCAGGCGGCGGCGCAGCGGGGTGGGCGCGCAGACCGCGTGGACCACGGCGAGCGGCGGCAGGATCAGCCACGCCTGGAGGGTCTTGGTGAGGAACGCGAAACCGAAGACGACGCCGGCAAGCAGCAGCCACTTGGTGCGGGCGTCCTCGATGGCGCGCAGCACGCAGTAGATCGCCGTGACCATGAGCAACGCGAGCAGCGCGTCAGGGTTGTTGAAGCGGAACATCAGCGCGGCGACCGGGGTGAGCGCGAGCACCGCGCCCGCGGTCAGGCCCGCGCCGGGCCCGAACCGCCGCCGCAGCGCCGCGTAGAGGACGCCGACGGTGGCCACGCCCATCAGTGCCTCGGGCACGAGGATCTGCCACGACCCGAGTCCGAACAGCCGCACCGACAGGCCCATCGGCCACAGCGCCGCGGGCGGTTTGTCGACGGTGATCGAGTTCGCCGCGTCGGAGGAGCCGAAGAAGAACGCCTTCCAGCTCTGGCTGCCCGCCTGGACGGCGGCGGAGTAGAAGGAGTTGGCGTATCCGGAGGCGCCCAGGTCGTAGAGGTAGAGCACCAGGGTGGCGACCAGCAGGGCCAGGAACGCCGGGCGGGCCCAGGACGGGTCCTCCGGGCGGCCGCGCCAAGTCCGTTGCAGGAAGCGGCGGGTGGCGCGGGCCGACTGCGCACTGACCGATCCGTCGGCGGCGGGGTCTTCGATGGCGCGGGGTGGGCCGCCGGGGGCGGCGACCGGACCGGGTGCGGGACCGGACGGGCCGGCCACGCCGTCCAGCGCGTGTGCGTCGCTCGGGGAGGTCATCGGGCACTCCTCAGATCGCGGTCGTCGCGGTCGTCATAGTCGTCGTAGCCGGCACGGTCGCCACGTACGTCGTGGTCGCCGGGGGCGTCGTACTCGGCGCGTCCGTCGTGGGTGTCGTGGGCGTCGTCGCCTTCTGCGGCGGTCCCGGCGTCGCGGCCGAACTGGTCGGTGCGGTCGGGGACGAGCCAGGCGCGGAAGAGCAGGAAACGCAGCACCGTGGCGGCGAGGTTCGCCGCGACCAGGACGGCCAGTTCGGTGCGGTGGGCCGGGTGCGGCACCGCGGTGTGCAGGGCGGCGAGCGAACCACTGGTCAGCGCAAGGCCGATGGCGAACACCACCAGTCCCTGGGCCTGGTGGCGGACCGCCCGGGCCGGGCCGCGCACCCCGAACGTGAGCCGCCGGTTGGCAGCGGTGTTGCCGAGCGCGGACAGCAACAGGGCCAGCGCGTTGGCGAATTGGGAGTCCATCGCGCCGCGGAAGAGGAAGTACAGCGCGAGGTAGACGACCGTACTCAGCACGCCGACCGCGCAGAAGCCGACCAGCTGGCGGGCCAACCCGGGCGGCACACCCGGCAGTTCGCGGTCGCGCGGGTCCTCCCCGAACGGCCTGCGCAGCCGGTCGAGCGCGAGCCGCCCGGTGGCCAGCGCCCGGCCGACCCGCCAGACGCCGCGCAGGTCGGTGGTGGCGGTCCGCACCAGGTCCACGCTGCTGTTCGGGTCGTCGATCCAGTCCACCGGCACCTCGTGGATGCGCAGCCCGGCGCGTTCGGCGAGCACCAGCATCTCCGTGTCGAAGAACCAGCCGGCGTCCTCCACCATCGGCAGCAGCCGCTGCGCGACGTCCGCGCGGATCGCCTTGAAGCCGCACTGCGCGTCGGAGAAGTGCGCGGCGAGCGAGCCGCGCAGGATCAGGTTGTAGATACGGGAGATGAACTCCCGCTTGGCGCCGCGCACCACCCGCGAGGACTGGGCGAGGCGCGAACCGATCGCGAGGTCGGAGTGGCCGGAGATCAGCGGGGCGACCAGCGGCAGCAGCGCGTTGAGGTCGGTGGACAGATCGACGTCCATGTACGCCAGTACCGGCGCGTCCGAGGCGGTCCACACGGTGCGCAGCGCCAGCCCGCGCCCCTTCTGCTCCAGCCGGACCGATACGACCTCGGGCAGCTCGTCGGCGAGCCGCACGGCGATCGCGGGGGTCCGGTCGGTGCTGGCGTTGTCGGCGACGGTGATCCGGAACGGGTACGGGAACGTGCCGGCGAGGTGTGCGTGCAGCCGGCGTACGCCGGGGCCGAGGCCGGCCTCCTCGTTGTAGACGGGGACGACGACGTCGAGCACGGGCGCGACGGGCACGGGGGGCACGCGTGGTGCGCCGGTGGTCGGGCGGGTCGCGGCGTCGGACGGATGTACTGCGGCCGTGACCGGCAGGTGCCGACGGGCGGGCAGATTGCCGAGAGTGGTTCGCATGCCATGAGCCTCGACAACGGTCCTGTCATGGCGATGTGCCGAGGCTGAGCAACGCCTATGAGTCGGTTGGTGCCGGTGAGGCAGGCATGGCGGGTGTCATGTCCGAGGCGGGGGCGTAGGCGCGGGCGGGCGGCGCGATCGCCGTTCGCACGGCCGGTACGGGTGGCACGGGCGGCACGGGTGCCACGGGTGCCACGGGCGGCGCCGGCGGTACGGGCGGCGCCGGTACGGCCGATCCCGGTGCGCCGTGCTTCGCGGCCGGCGCGGCGGCGGGCAGCGTGACGGTGAAGACCGTACGGCCCGGGGCGGACGCGACCTCCACGGTGCCGCCGTGCGCGGCGACCACCGACTGCACGATGGCCAGGCCCAGTCCCGTACTGCCCGCCGAACGGGAGCGGGAGGCATCGCCGCGGGCGAACCGTTCGAAGACGTGCCGGCGCAGGTCGGCGGGGATGCCGGGGCCGTCGTCCTCGACCTCCAGCACGACGCCGGACGGGCGGCGCCGCACCCGGGCGGTGACGGTCGTGCCGGGCGGGGTGTGGGTGCGGGCGTTGGCGAGGAGGTTGGCGAGCACCTGCTGGAGGCGCGGCGCGTCGCCGTGCACGGTCGCGGGCTCGTCGGGCAGTTCCAGCCGCCAGACGTGGTCGCGGCCGGCCGCGCGGGCGTCACTGACCGCGTCCACCACCAGCGGGGACAGGTCGGTCTCGGTCCGGTCGACCGGGCGGCCCGCGTCGAGCCGGGCCAGCAGCAGCAGGTCCTCGACCAGCGTGGTCATCCGGGCCGCCTCGGACTCGATCCGGCCGAGCGCGTGCCGGGTGTCGGGGCCGACCGGCTCCTGACCCCGGCGGGTCAGCTCGGCGTAGCCGCGGATGGAGGCGAGCGGGGTACGCAGTTCGTGGCTGGCGTCGGCGACGAACCGCCGGACCCGGGTCTCGCTCTCCTGCCGGGCGTGCAGCGCCGAACCGACGTGCCCGAGCATCCGGTTGAGCGCGGCGCCGACCTGGCCGAACTCGGTGCGCGGGTCGGTGTCGGACTCCGGCACCCGGCTCAGCGGGGCCACCTCGCCGCGGTGCAGCGGCAGTTCGGCGACCCGGGTGGCCGTGGCGGCGACCCGGCGCAGCGGTTGCAGGGCGATCCGCATCAGCGCGGCGCCCGCGAGCCCGGCCGCGACGAGCCCGGCGGCGGCGACCGAGACCTCCACCCACAGCAGCGTGGACAGGGTGTCCTCGGTGCCCGCGGTGCTCAGGCCGACCAGGATGGTGCTGCCGTCGCCGGCGGGCGCGGCGGATTCGACCCGGTAGTCGCCGAGGCCGGGGATGGTGACGTTGTGCGGGTTGCCGTCGCGCGGCACGCCGGCGAAGGCCGCGGCCTGCTTAGCGGTGAGGTCGTCGGCGACGAGCTGGCCGGTGCTGGGGCTGGTGGCGCTGACCGCCGCCTCGGTGACGGTGCCGGTGGAGCTGACGGTCGCGCCGACCGTCTCGCCCGGCTGGCCGCCGCCGGCGAGGAAGACGAAGGGGATGCTCCGGGGCAGGTCACCGGCCCTGCCGCGCGCGGTCGGGCCCAGGCCGCCCCGGTCGCCGGAAGGGCTCTGGCCGGGCCCGGACTGGTCGGGGCGCGGGCCGTCGGCGCGCACCGCCGTGTCGTGCACCTTGGCGTCGAGCTGCCCGTACAGGAAGTCGTGCAGGGCGAATATCGTCACCGCGCCGATCACCGTGCAGACGACGGCGACCAGCGCGACACAGGAGGCGACCAGGCGGCGGCGCAGGGACCAGCGGCGCGGCGCCCAGCGGCTGCGGCTGCGGCGGGGCGGGGTGCGCGGGCGCGGGGGTGCCGTCGCGCCGTGGTCACCGGCCGGGTCGGTGCCGGTGTCGCGGGCCAGGTCGGTGCCGGCGGCGGCGCCCGAGGCCGTGCCGGGGCCCGCGCCCGTACCGGTGCTCGTATCCGTACCGGGCCCCGGTCCGGGCCGCGGGGCCGGCCCGTACTGGTGTGGTGCGGTCGGTGCGGGGCGGGTCACACCGGTTCGCCGGGCTTGATGAGGTAGCCGGCGCCGCGCCGGGTGTGGATCATCGGCGAGCGGCCCGCGTCGATCTTGCGGCGCAGGTAGGAGATGTAGAGCTCGACGACGTTGGCCTGACCGCCGAAGTCGTAGGACCAGACCCGGTCCAGGATCTGGGCCTTGCTCAGCACCCGGCGCGGGTTGCGCATGAGGTAGCGGAGCAGCTCGAACTCGGTCGCGGTGAGGTGGATGTTGTCGCCGCCGCGGCTGACCTCGTGGCTGTCCTCGTTCAGGACGAGGTCGCCGACGGCGAGCACGGACTCGTTGCGGATGGCGGCGGCGCCGGAGCGGCGCAGCAGTCCGCGCAGGCGGGCGACGACCTCCTCCAGGCTGAACGGCTTGGTCACGTAGTCGTCGCCGCCGGCGGTGAGCCCGGCGATCCGGTCCTCGACCGCGTCCTTCGCGGTGAGGAAGAGCACGGGCACGTCGGGGGTCTGGCGGCGCAGCCGGGCGAGCACTTCGAGCCCGTCCATGTCCGGGAGCATCACGTCGAGCACCACCGCGTCGGGGCGGTTCTCGCGGGCGGAACGCAGCGCACTGGCGCCGTCACCCTCGGTGCGGACCTGCCAGCCCTCGTAGCGCAGGGCCATGCAGAGCAGGTCGGCGAGCGGGGCCTCGTCGTCCACCACGAGGACGCGGACCGGCGAGCCGTCCGGGCGGGCGAGGCCGTCGGCCGGGGCGGACGCGGGAGCGGCGTGAGCGGTGTGGGTCACGGGGGCGGCGG
>NZ_JACEGK010000126.1:0-16044 GCF_056859195.1 Streptomyces sp. NH27 | reverse complement strand
CGCGCCAGGGCGATGACGTCCACCAGCGAGCGCGCCACGACCCGGTCCGCGGTGGCGGCCCGCATCACCCGGTCGGCGTACGCGCTCTGCAGCCGGGTCGTGGCGGACCGGCGGGGGCCGACCACCGCGGGGTGCCGCAGGTCGTCGCTGACGGACAGCTGCCACGCGGTCTCGGCGGCCCGCGCGACGGAGCGCTGGACCCGCCGCGCGGCACCGGGGGCTGTGCCGTGGCGCCGCAACAGGTCCCGCAGCGCGGCGACGGCATGCGCGGCCACCGCAAGGCCGTGCGCGTGGGAGGGGTTGAGGGTGCACGCGGCGTCGCCCAGCGCCACGAACCCCTCCGGGTGCCGGGGAAGGCGGTCGAGCCGCAGCCGCCGGTTGGCCAGGCCGCCGAAGCCGCGGGCCGGCCCCAGCGGGACCGCGTCGGCAGTCAGCTCGGCCAGGGCCGGATGCGGCAGCTTCTTGGCGAAGTCCTGGAACTCCGCCTCGTCGGTGGGGGGTTCCGAGCCGCGCATCCCGATCAGCGTCGCCGACCAGGTGCCGTCCTCCAGCGGGAGCAGCACGCCGCCGGTGGCGTCCCCGGTGACGTTGGCGATCATGACGATCGCGGGGACGCTCCGGTGCAGTTCGGCCGCCGGGCGGAACAGCCGGGTGATGTAGACGGTGCCGGCGTCGACCACGTCCTGCGGCACCTGCGGCAGGCCGAGGTCCGCGAGCCACCTGTCCACGTGCGAGGAGCGGCCGGTGGCCGCCACCACGAAGTCGGCCTCGATGTCGGCGGTACGCCCGGTGCCGCGGTCGCGGACCCGGGCGCCGCTCACCCGTGCGCCGCCGCCGAGCAGGCCGACCGCCTCGGTGTGCGGCAGGAGCCGGATGCGCCCGTCGTCGAGGACCCGGCGGCGTACCACCCAGTCGAGCAGATCGCGGCCGCAGGACACCACGAACTCGTCGTGGCGGGGGCGCTGCAGCCAGCCGAACTTGGTCAGGAAGGCCACGTCGCCGGGCGCTGCCAGCAGGTGGGCGCTGGCCTCGGACCACGCCGCCAGCGTTCCGGGCAGCAGGTCCTCGACGGTCCGGGCGCCGGCCCCCATCAGCAGATGGGACTGGCGTGCCTGCGGGACGCCCTTGCGGGGCTGCGGACCCTCCGGCAGGACGTCGCGCTCCACGATCGTGACGGAGTCCAGGTGCTCGGCCAGCGCGTGCGCCGCCAGCATGCCGGCGAATCCGCCGCCGAGGACGAGTCCGTGTCGTGGGACGGTGCGGGAAGGTCTGCCAGGCCGTGTCGTCATGACGGTCTCCTTATCTGCGGGATCGCTCGCGGCTACGGCCTGCACCGGCGCGGAAGGGCTCTGCCGGCCCTTCCGGTGCGGTGTGAAGGGACGTTCTCTCGCGCCGGCCGTGATGTCGGCGGGCTCCGAAAGACTTCACCATTCCGAGCATTGACATAGGAGTAAGTGCTCATGATTCTAGTGACCGACAATCACAAGTGAGACTCACGTAAACGCGTGATACTGGAGGCATTGTCATGACGGGGACGGATACCGAGACGAAAACGGGGCCGCTGTCAGGGCCGCGTGAGGCGTTCGAAATGCACCGCGCGCGGCTGCTCGCAAAGGAGCAGAGCGGGGTCGACTACGCGGCGATCCTCGCCGACGACGTCGTGGGCGAGGTGCCGTTCGCGTTACTTGGTGAACAGCGCCGCTATGAGGGCCGCGCGGAGTTCGGCGGCTGGGCCAAGGCGCTGACCGGGCGGGTCCGCTTCACCGACGTCCGGGATGTGGCGGTGCACGAGACGGCGGACCCTCGCCCTGCCACCCGAACTCGCCGCCACCCCACTAGCCAAACGCCCCTACGACCTGCGCCACTCAGCCCTCTCCACCTGGCTCGCAGCCGGCGCCGACCCCGCCGAAGTCGCCCAACGCGCCGGCAACAGCGTCGAAGTCCTCCTCACCCGCTACGCCACATGCCTCCACGACCGCCAATCCATCAACAACCAACGCATCGAGGACCTGCTGAGCTCCTACGATCAGCCGAACGAGCCGGACCAGGCGGACGGAGCAGCCCGTACCAGGCGACACTGAGCATTTTCAGCGTGTCCACCGATCGGGTGTCGGTGGCAGGATGAGGGCGAGGTCCGCAATGGACAAGCCTCGGCGCCATTGATCTGTCCGGCAGAACGCTGAGGTGTTTGGCCGCTACGGCAGCGTGCTGGGCCAGCATCTATCCGGCCGACCACGGCAGCGGATCCTCGCGGGTCGCCGGTCTCCCCAGCGGCTTCTGCTGTGGCCTTCAGCGGGCGGCCAGTTCCGTAAAAGCCAGCAGGTCCGGGCGAGGTGCCTGGCAGCTGCTGTCGCGTACCAGCGGCTGCAGCTGCGTGACCGGCAACGAGTTCAGCCCGGCCGGAGTGCCAGGTCAACTCGGTACTTCTTCCCGTCGGCGGTCGTGGCCCGCCGTGGCGGGGAGAGCGTTGTCGATGAGGACGGCGGCGATGGCGGCGGCGGTGGGGAAGGCATCGGCATTGAGGACCCGGGTGCGGGCCGCGGCGCCGTCGATGAGCAGCGCGAGCTGCTCGCCGAGTTGTTCGGGGTCGGCGGCGCCGGCTTCGCGGGCGGTGTCGGCGAGCCGCGCGGCGACGGCCTTCTTGTAGTCGCGTGCGTACTGGGACGCGGGGTGCTGGGGGTCGTGGAGCTCTACGGCGGCGGCGATGTAGGGGCACAAGGGTGTGTCTGGGGAGATGTCGAAGGCGGCGAGGAGCCGTGCGCGGGGGGTGAGGTCGGTACGGTCGAACACGCCGGACAGCACGGAGGGGTCGAACCGCCGCAGGTACTCAGCGACGAGTTCGTCCTTGCCGCCGAAGTGCTGGTAGGCCGTGCGCTTGGACACCTCGGCCGCCGCACAGAGCTCGTTCATGCCGGTGCGGTTGATGCCCTGCTCGCGGAACAGCTGCTGGGATGCGCTGATGATGCGCTCGCGGGCGCCCCGACCGCGGCGCCGGCCCATGGGGCCCTTCTCCAACTCCGTCATGGCTCCATGGTACCCGAAATGGATAACGACTGGTGTACATAGTTTGCGTCCCGGCCTCCTGGCCCGTACCTTAAGAACACTGAGCGGTATGCATAACACCGTCACCCCAGGTACACACGGCATCACCGACCCGAGGGAGCGATCATGGGGAAGCTTGACGGCAAGGTCGCGGTCATCACCGGCGGCACCACCGGCATGGCGCTGGCCGGCGCGAAGCTGTTCGTCGACGAGGGGGCGCACGTCTTCATCACCGGCCGCCGCCAGGAGGCCCTGGACGAGGCCGTGAAGGAGATCGGCCGCAATGTCACCGGCATCCGGGGCGACGCCGCCGATCTGGACGACCTGGACCGCCTGTACGACGCCGTCAAGCGGGAGAAGGGCAGCCTCGACGTGCTGTGGGCCAGTGCCGGCGGGGGCGAGCCCGCGCCGCTCGGAGAGATCACCGAGGCCCAGTTCGACACCTGGTTCGGGCTCAACGCCCGCGGCACCCTGTTCACCGTGCAGAAGGCCCTGCCGCTCTTCAACGACGGCGGCTCCATCCTCATGACCGGCTCCAACGCCTCCCTCGGCGCCTTCCCCGGCTGGAGCGTCTACGCCGGCAGCAAGGCCGTCCAGCAGGCATGGGCCCGCGTCTGGCTCAACGAGCTCAAGGACCGCCGCATCCGCGTCAACGTCCTGACCCCCGGCCAGGTCGCCACCGCCAAGCAGGCAGAACTCTTCGACGAGGCCACCAAGCGCCAGTTCGAGTCCCTCATCCCCCGCGGCCAGATGGGCCGCCCCGACGAGATCGCCACCGCCGCCCTCTTCCTCGCCTCCGACGACTCCAGCTACGTCAACGGCATGGAACTCGTCGCCGACGGCGGCACCACCGCCATCTGAACCAAACACCACACAACAACCAGGGAGAACACCTCATGAGCAGCATCAGCATCATCGGCACCGGGAACATGGCCCGCACCCTCGGCGCGCGAGCGGTAGCGGGCGGCAACACCGTCGAGATCATGGGCCGTGATCAGGCCAAGGCCACCGACCTGGCCAAGGCTCTCGGCGGCGGCACCACGACAGGGGAATGGGGCACCGCGCCGGCCGGGGACATCGTCATCATGGCCCTGCTCTACGACGGCGTCGTTCCGGCCGTCGCCCACTACGGAGACACTCTCGCCGGCAAGGTCATCGTCGACATCAGCAACCCCTTCAACTCCACGTTCGACGGGCTGGCCCACCGCGAGGAGACCTCGATCGCGCAGGAGGTCGCCAAAGAGGCCCCTGCTAGCGCCAGCGTGGTAAAGGCGTTCAACACCGTCTTCCGCCACGTCCTGGAGAAGGGCCGGCCCGACGTCTTCCTCGCCGGCGACGACGCGCAGGCCAAGGCACGCGTGGAGGCGTTCATCGAGAGCCTCGGGCTGCGCCCGCTGGACGTCGGCGGCCTGACGATGGCGCACTGGCTGGAAGGAGCGGGCGTGGTCACGGTCGGCCTCGCCAACCATGGGGTGGGGAACCTGGACTTCGCCCTCGGCATCACCGAGCTTCCCGTCTGACCCGACGGTCCACGGAACACCGAAGGGGCTCGCCATGAAGCTTGGTTTCACACTTCCCGTCATCGGGCCCGCCATCGGCAGCGCGGCTGGCCTGAGCACGTTCTGCCGCGGGATCGAGGACCTTGGCTACGACACGCTGTGGGTCGGCGATCGCCTGGTCCAGCCGGTCGATATGCACAGCATCTATCCGGGCAAAGAGCAGCCGTACCCGCCGCAGATGAGGCGCTATCTCGACCCGGTGCTGCTGTGGACCGTCGCCGCGACGGCGACCAGCCGGGTGCGGCTGAATGCCAGCACGCTCAGCACCTTCTACTGGGAGCCACCGCACCTGGCCCGGATGCTGACCACGCTCGACGTGCTCAGCGACGGCCGTCTCGAAGTCGGAGTGGGACTCGGGTGGATGAAGGACGAGCACGACATCTCCCGCAGCGCGGACTGGCACCGGCGCGGGCGGATGCTCGATGACCTGCTGGCGTTCCTGCACCAGTGGTGGACGACCAACCCGGTTTCCTGGGACAGCGAGTTCTTCTCGCTGCCGCCGGTCCACGCCGACCTGCGACCGGTGCAAGCAGGCGGGCCGCCCATCTGGATCGGCGGCACCAGCGAGGTCGCGATGCGCCGGGTCGGCCGCAGCGCCACCGGCTGGCTCGGGATCGATTTCCTGCCGGACGAGGTCGCCGACCGATTGTGGTCGCTCGCGCGCCAGGCGGCGCAGGAGGCCGGCCGCGATCCCGACGCACTGAAGAAGGCCATACGTATCAACCTCGAACCGGGCACGTCCGTTGATTCGCTGGCCGACAAGCTCAAGCGCTTCGCGGAATCCGGTGCGGACGAGGCGTTCGTGGACGCCTTCGCACCGTTCCCCGACCTTGATCAGATGCTTGACTTCGCCAGACAGGTGATCGCGCGCACCGGTCGGTTGTGACCACCCAAGAGCAGGACGACCAAGGACGTCCTCGCCTGGTTACCCGTCGGGGACGCGGCCATCGGAGCCTTCCACAAAGGTGACGTGACGAAGGGGAGATGCCCTGTTGGGCTCGTCACGTCGCTTTAGGAAGGTGAAGGGGTACGCGCGAACATCGCGTGGCCTTTCGATCCGGGTCTCCCGACGGTTGCCCTCATCGGGTGGGCCCCCGGGCCCGTATTCGGTTAGGTGATCGCTGAGCGTTCTCAACGAGGCCACTGATTGGACGAGACGGACAGCATCGAGCGGAAGGCCGCAACGGACAGGGCTCCCGTTCCGTTGGAGGACGTGTTCGAAGCCCCAACCCATCGGCAGAGGAGCCTTGTTGGTCCCCTATGCCGCCGCACTCGAACTTCCGCATGCCCTGGTCGAGTGGGTCACGATGCTCATCGTCACCCGCGAGGGTGACCGGCGGTGCAAACTCCCGCCGCACCAGCGCGCGCTCGTTGCTCTGGTGTACCTCCACCGCCACGACACGCTCAGCCGGATCGCGTCCGGCTTCGGGGTATCCGTCGGCACCGTCCACGCGTATGTCACCGCCGTGGCCGATCTGCTCGCCGAACGGGCCCCGGGCCTGCTCAAGGCTCTGCGCGAGCGTGATCCGGAGTTTGTCCTGCTGGACGGCACCCTGGCCGAGTGCGACCGCGTCGGCGACAGCTGGGCGGACTACTCGGCCAAGCATCGCCGTCACGGCGTGAACGTGCAGGTCGTCACGGATCCCGCTGGTGAGGTGCTGTGGATCTCGCCCGCGCTGCCGGGCCGCACTCACGATCTGACAGCGGCCCGCACCCACTGCATCATCCGGATCTGCGAACGCCAGGGCGTCCCGATCCTCGCCGACCGTGCCTACCAGGGCGCCGGCCCCTGGGTGACCACCGGCCGCAAACGCCCACCGGGCGGTGAACTGCCCCTCACCCAGCGCACCGTCAACCGGGCCCTGGCCGCCGCGAGGGCACCGGTCGAACGCGGTATGGCACGGCTGAAATCCTGGCAGATCTTCCGCAGATCCCGCATCAGCCCCAACCGCATGACCGTCATCGCCAAAGCTGTCCTCACCCTGGAGAGGCACCGCTGAAAACGCTCACTGCAGGCCGCCCTGCGAGGCGCCGATCCCGCTGCGGATCGACGGCAGCGCGACGTTGACGATGCTGACGTCCAGCAGAGTCATGAAGCTCGCGGTCAGGCAAACCGCCCAGCGCCGGCCAGCGGGTGTCCCGGGGTCGCCTATTTCCCGCCGTTCCCGAGTTTCCTCCCATCTGCCCGCTCCTTCCGTGCCGGCTCCACGCGACGGATACGTGCGCGCGGGTACGGGGGATCTCTATACCCCCAGCCCGCGTCCGAGACATACACGTCGGCCGCATATGCGCGGGAAAGGCCGGAGCGGCACCCGGAATTCCGACGCCTGGACCCACGTCACCGGAGGTGACGGCACCTGAGCGGCACGGCCCGTCTGGTGCCCCCGGCTTGGGGGCAGGCGCGCACCTAGCGATGTCGGAAGGCACCGAACGCGCTGCGTCCATCGCTCCGCCCGGAAGATCCGGACGAGGCCGTCCCCGCCTTCGAGGGACAGATGTGGGCACGGTCCGGAGGTGGGCGCAGGTCATGACGGCCGGTCTGGAACGCCTGGTGAGCCTGGGCCCCGCCCCCGCCGTGGCCCTAGCCCACCGCGACCAGAGCCAGCCATCCTGACCGCCAAGCGGCGTCGATTCCGATCATTACGGCGCACTCCGGAGCGGTACTGGTGGCCCGGCCGGCGGCCACCTCACCAGTTCTCCTGCGGGAGCAGGTGCCCTAGGGGGCCGAGGTCGAGATTGAGGTCTTCTCGGCGGAGGTTGTGGTGGGTGCACAAATCGGTCATGGCACCGTCGAGGAGCATGAGGGTGGTGCCCAGTCGTTCCTCCTGATCGGGAGTCAGGTCCTGCTGGTCGATGCGCCGCACGGCCTGCCGTTCGAGGAGCTGGCGCAGGAGTTCAACCACGGTGAGGACCAGGGAGACCAGGTCGCGTGCCGCGTTGTCGGGGTCGATGTCGACGCGGGGGGCGGTCACAGCGGACCTCCGTCGTTCCAGGGGGCCGGGACGCGTTCGCTGACCGAGGCGAGCAGGGCGTGGAGGGACAGGCGGATCAATGGGACGTCGGCGATGGCGATGACGAGGTCGCCGCTGATGACGATGCCGGTGGCCAGAACCCGGTCGAGCAGGTCGACGAGCGGTACGCCCAGCGGTGCGCCGCTGTCCGGGCCCTGCCACGGAACGACGCCGGTCCCGGATGTCATGAGTCGTCTTCGCCGGTGAAGGAGTAAGGCACCCAGGGACCTGACACCTCGGTTTCGACGTCCAAGCCTTCGAAGGTGTCGTCCAGCGCTCGGATTGCCGTGACCAGGTCGGCGGCGCGCGTGTTCTCGACGAGGAAGGCCGCATTGAGTACTTGGGTCCGTTCACGGCCAGTGATGTCGGCGCCGTGGGGCCGTCGGCGTACGGCGGCGACGGCGAAGGCGGCTGAGGTGTCGTAGACGTGCTGGGCCGCCCGCACGACGGCTTCCTGCCGGGCGTGGCGGTTACGCTCCCGGGCGCGGACCCGGTTCAGGTAGGCCATGCCCCCACCGGGGGCGGCCCTGTCCGGGGCGGTACCGCAGCGGCCGCTGTCATCGCCGGCCTGCTGCACATGGACTTTGACGGCCCATTCGGAGCGGCCCGCCACACGGTCCAGTACGGCGAGGAAGTGCGTGCGCTGCTCATCCAGAGTGGCTACGGCCCGGTTCGGGTCGGTGAACAGGGTGGCGAGCGGCAGCGGTACGACCGGGCCGTCCGCGGCGGCCGCCGTGACAACGGCGTGGTGGGCGCGCGCACATGCCTCCAGGGCCGCCGGATCGGAGAGCCGCTGCCGTAGCGCTTCCTCGGTGAAGTCCTCGGCGGGAACGCTCTGCACGATGGCCCACAGGGAGCCGGGCAACTCCAGCAGACGCAGGGGGCTGCCCCCAGAGTGTCCGCGGACGCCGACGAGCCCGGTCGGATCGGGGTTGATCCGGACCGCGAACACGCACGTGGCCGTCGTGTCGTCGGGACAGACCGCAGGGGCCCACGCCTGTGTGGCGCTCACGCGTCCTCCTTCGGCCGTCGGCGCTTGGGGGCGAGGGTCGGCTGGCTCTCCAGCTCGGCCAGCCTGTCCCGCAGCTCCTGGTTCTCCCGGCTGAGGGCGTTTTCGGCCGCGCGGGAGGAGAGGGCGGGGTCGGTCTCCCACCAGTCGATGCCGGCCTTCTTGGCTGTCTCCACCGAGGAGATGAACAGCCTCAGCCGGATCGTCAGCAGTTCGATGTCCAGGAGCTCGATCTTGATGTCCCCGGCGATGACGATGCCCTTGTCGAGGATGCGCTCCAGGATGTCCGCCAGGTTCGCCGTCGACGGAGGAGGGTTGTAGGGGGTCACCTCGGTGGGGAAGTCGAATGCTGTCATCGCCTGCTCCGGCGCCGACTCCGAGGCTGCCCTTCCTCGTCCTCTTCCTCGTCCTCCTCGCCGCCGTCGTGGTCTTCCTCTTCCTCGTCGTCCTCGTCCTCCTCCTCGTCCTCCTCCTCGTACTCGTCCTCGTCGTCCTCGTAGTCCTCGTCGTCCTGCAGCCCCTCCTCGTGGGAGCGGACGACCTCGCCGTCACGGATCTCGCCGCGCCAGCCCTCCAACTCCTCGTCCGCGTTGAGGGTGACGTGGCGGCCGAAGTGCTTGAGGTCCAGACGCAGGCGTCTGCCCTGGGCACGCCAGAGATTGCCGGTCTTCTCGAAGAATCCGGCCGGGTAGTACTCGACGACCACGAGAATCCGCGTCAGGGTGGGCCCGAGTTCATGGAAGGTGACGGCACCGTGTGTACTGCCCTTGGCGCCTTCGGAGGTCCACACGATCCGATCGTCAGGAACCTGCTCCTGGATCGTCGCCTTCCAACTGCGGCTGGACGGACCGACCTTCACGTTCCAGTCGGTCTCGACGTCGTCAGACTGGGAGACGTTGCGGACACCCTTGGTGAACTCGCTGAAGTCCTCGAACTGCGTCCACTGGTCGTACGCCGTACGCAGCGGGACACCGACGTCGAGCGTCTCGACGATGTTGACCGCCTTGACGTTGCTGCCGCCCTTCCCCCCTCCTCCACCGACGGAGTCCTTCACCTTGTCCACCACCTTGTCCTTGGCGTCCGTCGCCTTCTGACCCACCAGTGCCTTGAGTGGTGAGTCGCCCTTGAGCATCCGGCTTCCGGCGCCCATCAGGCCACCCTCGCCCTCAGCCACATCGGTCAAACGGTCGGTAAGGCCGGACACCTTGTCGCCTGCCTTGCCGACCAGTTGCTGTGCCAGGTCGGTCAGGAAGTTCCCCAGCTCCTCGCGCAGGTCATCGAGCCCTCTCGGGCTCTCGGACTCCCCGTTGTTCTCGGCCATGTCCGCCTACCTTCCGCGCCGGTTCGAACCGGACTGGGACCTGCCGGACGTCGACTTCTTCGCCGGCGCAGTCTTCTTGCCCGCTGCCTTCTTGGCGGGTGCGGCCTTCTTCGCCGGTGCGCCGCTCCTGGCTTTTGCGGTGCGCTTCTCGGCCTTCTTGGCCGGGCGCGCCTTCTTCGGCGCCGCTCGCTCCTCCTGCGGCCCCTCGTCGCCGGCCTCCTCGTCGTCGTGCCCGTCCTCGTCGTTGTACCCGTCGTCTTCGTCGGCCTCGGTGTCCTCCAGCTCACCGCAGCGGCGTTCGCGCAGCGCGTCGGCAAACGCGGAGAACTTCCGGTCGGCGGAGGCTGACGTCGCGCTGCGCACGGCGGTCATCAGTTCGTCCCGGATCTGATCGCGAAGCCCCTCCAATCCCGGGTGCTCCCGTAGTTGGCGCATGCCCTCGGCGGCGAGCGCCGCGGGGGACAGGCCGATCCGGCGACCGGCGATCAGCGTCGCGATCGCGAAAGCCGCCTTCGCCTTGCGGGTGCGGCCCAGGATGTAGCCGCCTGCCACCGCCGTGGCTACCGCTGTCTTGCACGAGTTGTTCATCAGCGAGCACCTCTCGGATGGCCGGCCGTTGGACGCCCGGTTGCGGGTTGTTCCAGCAGGTCCAGCAGCCGCTCTTCCTCGGCGTCGAAGTACTCGATGTCGATCTCGCCTTCGTCGTAGGCGCGATGGAGCGCGGCGAGCCGGGCCCGGAGCACGGTCGGGTCGTACATCTCGGCCTCCGCCGCGTCCAGCAGCACCTTCGAGATCCAGCCGACGCCTTGGACCGGGGCGAGGGGTAGGAAGAGCAAGCCCTTCAACAGGCCCAATGTCAGAGAGGGGATCGAGGCAGCGGCGTAGCCGCTCTGAAGGCGAGGCATGTCGGGACTGGCGAACCGTGTCGCGCAGTCAGGCCGTATTCAGCGACTCTGTCTGCCTGACGCTTTTCCTCAGCAGGCGGGCGAGGCGCGGATCGCTGCGGCGCAGTTCGCATTCCCCTTCCTGCAGCAGCCGTCGTTCGTGGCTGCTGAGTACTCTTCCGGCCGCCGCGGACCTCCCTGGCGTCATGCCGTCCCGCCTGACCGCTGCGTGGAGCAGCGTGCCCAGCCACTCGGCGGCTACCCAGCTCAGCGGCTTCTACCGCGCCCTCTCGCCGAGCAGAACGCGCGGACACCGCTACGGGCTAATCGGCCTCGCTCGGGAAAAACGAGTCGTGACCGCGCCCCGGCCGGGCCCGGGCGGTCAGATCACACCAGCACCGGGCTTGCACGCGGGGTCCGGGCGGGACGCGTGAACGCGTGCTGCGAACGAGACTACGGGCATGACACGGTGGAGTAAGGCCATGACGGCGACCGAGCCGTTCCTGCGGCGGCTAGCACCCAGTTCGGCGCGCCCCGGGCGCGTTGCGAAGGCCGTGGGCAGGCTGGAGGGCGCCTCGTCGCTGGACGGCGCGATCGGCGCGCTGAGAAGGGGAGTACGTGCGGTGCCGCTGGGAGGTGTCCGCGACGTGCTGCACGGGCGGTGGCTGGGCCACCCCGTGCACCCCCTGCTCGTACAGGTACCCGTAGGCGCTTGGGTGTCGTCGGCCGTCCTGGACTGGACGCCGGGCGGGCGGCGGGCCGCGGGCGTGCTGGTGGCCGTCGGGATCGCGGGGGCCGTCCCGGCCTCCGCGTCCGGGCTGGTGGACTGGGTGGAGCTCGACGACGAGCAGGCGCGGACCGGTCTCGCCCACGCCACGCTCAACGCGGTCGCGACCGCCTGCTACACCGTCTCGCTGGCATCGCGAGTGTCCGGGCGCCGAGGACGGAAGGCGGCATTCGCGGGCCTCGCCGCGGTCTCCCTGAGCGGCGCGCTGGGCGGGCACCTGGCCTACCGCCAGGCAGCCGGCGCCAACCACGCGGAGGCAGTGCACCGATTGGCGCCGGTGGACTGGCAGGACGT
The DNA here is from genome assembly GCF_056859195.1 of Streptomyces sp. NH27. Taxonomy (NCBI): domain Bacteria; kingdom Bacillati; phylum Actinomycetota; class Actinomycetes; order Kitasatosporales; family Streptomycetaceae; genus Streptomyces; species Streptomyces sp. NH27. Next base: position 4,137 of record NZ_JACEGK010000126.1, on the reverse strand, counting down.
GGGCCCGGTGGAGGACTTCCCCGCGGGACGGTCGGTGCGGCGGCTGGTCGGCGAGGTCGCGGTCCTCGTCGTGCGCGATGAGTCGGACGGCTCGCTGTCAGCATTGGCCGACAGGTGCAGCCATCTCGGCGGACCGCTGTCCGAGGGCGAGGTCATGGACGGCTGCGTCAGATGCCCGTGGCACGGCAGCACCTTCCGCCTCTCGGACGGCTGGAACGTCACCGGCCCCGCCACCGCACCCCAGCCCTCATTTGACGCCTACGAGCACGAGGGACGGGTACGGCTGCGCCTGCGCACCGGCCGTCTCGGCGAGATGCCACCGGGCAACAGCTGACCTTCACGACGAGGAGATAGTTCTGGCCCGCTGTTTGGCTGGGCCACGCCGGAGGAAGGTCCGCTCGACCGGGTTGTCTTCGGTCAGGATCTCGGGATGCTCTGGCGGGGGCCGGTCGGTCAGCGCCGGGACGGGTGCAGCGCGCGCAGCGGTCCGTCGAGTTCCCGCTGGTAGAAGTCGAGGAAGCCGTCAGGGTCGGGTCCGGCGTTCTGCAGGACGGGACGGTCGAAGCCGGCGTCGAGGTATCTCTGGACGGCGGCCACGTAGTGGTCGGGATCGAGGCCGCAGGCGAAGGCGTCTTTTATGTCCTCGACGCGGACTGTCCCGCTCGCCGCCTCGAAGTTGACCGGGTTGGGCAGTTCGCTCATCACCTTCCACCCGGCCAGCGCCCATCGCGAGGTGGTGAGGGCGCGTATCGGGTCGTGATCAATCTGCGAGATTTGCCTTCGCGGCGGGGCCCGATCCGTAGATAGTTTTGCGTGACGCGAGAGCAACTGACAGATGTGGAATGGGAGTTCATCGGCCCATACCTGCCGATCGGCGAGTACGGGCCGTAGCCTAAGCGGCTGCGGCAGCAGTTCGAGGGTGTGCTCTGGCGGTTCAAGACAGGCGGGCAGTGGCGGGAGATGCCGCAGGAGTTCGGTGCCTGGTCGACCGTTTCCAACCGCTTCCGGCAGTGGCGTGACGCGGGTGTGTTCGGGGCCCTGATGGAAGGGCTGATCGCGGAGGCTGCGAGGCGGGGCGAGGTGGACCTGTCCCTGGTCAGCATCGACTCAACTACCGCGCGGGCCCACCACGACGCCGCCGGGATGCACCTGGACCAGGACGTCATCACCGCGTTGGAGGAGGCTGCCGCCGAGGAAGAGAAGGCCGGGTCAAAGGGGGCGCCCGCGAAGCACAAAGCGGGCAGGACGCCGAACCCGATCCCGAGCGGGACGAGCGACGACGCATCCGGCGTCGGCAAAAGCTCCGACTGAAGGCTGCCCTCCTCGAACGTTCCAGGGGCGGGCAGACCAGCAAGGTCCACCTCGCCGCCGACCGCAAGTGCCGCCCGCTGGCGTTCGTCCTGACCGCTGGACAAGCCGCTGACAGCCCGCAGTTCATCCCAGTGCTGAGAAGGATCCGCGTCCGCGGTCCCGTCGGCCGCCCCCGCACCCGGCCGGACGCGGTCGCCGGGGACAATGCCTACTCATCCCGCGGCAACCGAGCCCACCTGAGGAAACGGCACATCACGGCAGTTATCCCGGAGAAGTCGGACCAGGCCGCCAACCGGAAGAAGAGAGGCTCCATGGGCGGCCCGCCAGCCACGACGCCGACCTCTACAAGGAGAGGAACACGGTCGAGCGCCTGATCAACAAGCTCAAGTCATGGCGGGGCATCGCCACCCGATACGACAAGATCCCGGACAGTTACCTCGCCGGACTGCACCTGCGCGCCTCGATGATCTACATCAAAGACCTCACCCGAGGTACCCCTTGATCACAGCCCTGTCACGCCCTAAGGGCGGACGTAAGGCCGAGTCATGACCTCCATGTTGTGACCGTCCGGGTCGTCGAAGTAGGCGCCGCGACCACCGAATAGACGGTTGATCTGGCCGGGTTCGGTGTGGCTGGGGTCGGCGTAGTAGGTGACCCCGACCACCTCCAGACGGGTGATAACGGCGTCGAACTGCTCGTCAGGGATGAGGAAGGCGTAGTGCTGCGACTGGATCGGCTCGTCCCGCTTCTCGTAGTAGTCGAGCGTCACGCCATTGCCGAGGTCGACGGGCAGGAACGGTCCAAACGGGGTGCCGACCTTCAGGCCCAGGACCGCGGCGAGGAACTCGGCAGACAGGTGCCGGTCGCTTGCGTAGATGGCAGTGTGGTTCAGCTGGACGCCGGCCGTCGGCAGTGCGGATTCGTGCGGGTACTGCTGGTCATAGGACATCAGTGGTGTGTCTCCGGTCTTGGGATCCGCTGGAATGCGGCGCCGTATGCGGGCGCCGGGAGCTAAGACGCGGAGAAGTGGGCGGGCCTCTTGCCCGCCTGGTGCTCACGCCGAGGCCGGGAACCTCACTCGTGCGTGGCCCATGGCCGACCCGGCAGTCACCCGACTGACCTTAGTGACCATCACAGATGTGGGCAACGTCGTTTCTTGGCCGTGCCCGGCCGCGAGCCGCCGTTGCGTCATAGCGGTTCGTCACGGCTCTGCTGATCACGACCCGATACGCGCCCTAGTAGTGCTTGGTCAGGTTGGTGTGGATGGCGTGTCCTGCGGGTGTGGTGTCGCGTTGAGGGTGTGTGACTCCGGAGGAAGTGGCAGCGGTGCATGTCGAGTTGGAGGCGTTCGCGGAGGAGGTGTTCGAGCCGTTCGCGCGTAAGGATCAGCGCCGGTGGGGGCAGGTCTATCTGCGGGGGCTGCTCACGGACGGGACGCGGAAGTCGGTCGAGCCGATGGCCGCTCGGCTGGGTGTGTGAGCTGCTCTGTGTTTGGTGGAGTCCTTGATGCCAGGGTTACGATCCTGGCGAAGGAGAACCACCAGCGCCATGCGAGCACCCCGTAAGAACCCCGATGACGTCCGTGAGCGTGCGATCCGCGAGGTCCGCACGACCGGCCGCCCGATCGCGCATGTTGCGAAGGATCTGGGCGTTCAAGGCCGAGCTGATCGAGATGCAGGGCCCCTGGAAGGACGTCGACCAGGTCGAACGGACGATCTTCCAGTGGATCACCTGGTACAACGAAGAACGCCTCCACTCCGCACTCGACTACGTGCCGCCCGCCGAGTACGAACAGGACTACTGGCGAAGCCAGGAACAGTCCCACAGTCCGCCTGAAACAAGATCACCGGACTCTACAAAACTCGGGGCAGCTCAGCCGACGGGTACGGACGCCGGCCGCGGCCCCGGCCCACACCAGGGACAGCAGGACCACCTGCTGGCAGCAGCACCGCCAGGGGCGTGTACGTGCCGGCGATGATCAGGAAGATGTTCGCGTGGTCCAGCCGACGCAGGACCGCCTCCCCGCGCGGGCCCCAGTCCCCGCGGTGGTACAGCGCGCTGGTGCCGAACAGCAGGCAGGCCGACAGCGCGTACACCGAGCAGGCCGCCACTGCCGCCGCCGAACGCGAAAGGGCGATCAGGACGATGCCGCCGGCCAGTGCGAGGGGGAATATCCCGGCGTGCAGCCAGCCGCGCATCCGAGGCTTCACCGCGGTCGCCGCCCGCTCCGCCCTGCCTTCCAGGCCGGCGGATGTCCGCCGGGCAATCAGCCGGCCGGTCGTGCCGGCAGGCGAATCTATCGCCGGTGCGCGGAAGGTGTCGGGTGTGGCGCCGGACAGGTGCCGGGGCTCCCGTCCGTGTGCCGGCGGCTGGGCATCTTCAGCGATCATGCGCTCATACTACGAAATCGGTGTAAGGGTGCAGATTCCGGCGCGTTGCCGCGGGCTGCGGGTCAGTTGTCTACCGTGTGCTGGGATGCGGCGCGGTGGTGTTCGGCGTTGATGCGCTGGGCTTCTTCGAGCTGGTCTTCCAGGATCACGATGCGGCAGGCGGCCTCGATCGGTGTGCCCTGATCGACGAGTTCCCGCGCGCGGGCGGCGATGCGCAGCTGGTAGCGGGAGTAGCGGCGGTGGCCGCCGGCGGAGCGCAGCGGGGTGATCAGGCGGGCTTCGCCGATGGCGCGCAGGAAGCCCTGTGTGGTGCCGAGTATCTCGGCGGCCCGGCCCATGGTGTAGGCGGGGTAGTCGTCGTCATCGAGCCGGCCGTTCGTGGTGTCTGCCGTCATCTTGCCTCTCTGTGGAACGCGCTGGAGGGGCCCTGGTGCCG
>NZ_JACEGK010000125.1:0-16067 GCF_056859195.1 Streptomyces sp. NH27 | reverse complement strand
GCTGTCGGACTCCACGAAAGTGCAGTACGGCGACGAGGGGCAGGCCCTCCAGACGCCCGGCTCGGCCACCGGCTACTACTACTGGCGGGTCTTCCGCTCACCGGTGGCCCGGCTGCTGTTCTGGCAGCCGCTGGTGCACACCGTCGAGGTCGCGGTGGGCGTCACGCTCGTCGCCGTCCTGCTCGGCGGATCGATGGCCTGGCTGCTGACCCGCACCAACGTGGTGGGCCGCAAGTGGCTGTCCACCGCGCTGGTCGTGCCGTACATGCTGCCGTCGTGGACGTTCGCGCTGGCGTGGCTGGCGCTGTTCAAGAACTCCTCCTCCGGCGGGCAGATCGGCATCCTGGAGGCGTGGGGCGTCCACACCCCCGACTGGATGGCGTACGGGCAGGTGCCGATCATCCTGTGCCTGGGACTGCACTACTACCCGTTCGTCCTGCTGCTGTTCGGCAACGCGCTGCGCCGCATCGACAGCCAACTGGAGGACTCCGCACGCATCCTGGGAGCCGGCCGCGGCAGGGTCGCCGCGCAGATCACGCTGCCGCTGATGCTGCCGTCCCTGTCCTCGTCGGTGCTGCTGGTCTTCGGCCGTATCCTCGGCACCTTCGGCACCCCGTACATCCTGGGTCTCCCGGTCAACTACGACCTGCTGTCCACGTCGTTGTTCCGGTCGGTCAACAGCCACCAGCGCGGCGTCACCGCGGTGCTGACCGCGGTCATCGTGCTGATCGGGGTGCTGGTGATCCTGGTCGACACCCGGCTGGCCAGGGAGCAGAAACGATTCGTCACCGTCGGCGGCAAGGGCGCCATGGACCGTATCGCCGACCTCGGCCGCTGGCGCTGGCCCGCGCTCGGCGCCGCGCTCGTGGTGTTCGCCGCCGGTGTGGTCGTCCCGGTCGGCACCCTGGCGCTGTCCACCGTCACCAAGACCCCGGGGATCTTCCACGCCGACAACTTCACGATGAAGTACTGGATCGCCGCCCACCTGCCCGGCGCCCCCGGCTTCCCACACGGCGTGCTGCGCGGCAGCGAGTTGTACGAGGCCGCGTGGAACAGCGTGCGGATCGTCGGCCTGGCGGCCATCATCTGCGGCGTCGTCGGCCTGCTCATCGGCTACGTCGTCGTCCGGGCCGGCGGCAGCAAGGTCGGCTCGCTGCTGCGGCAGATCAGCTTCCTGCCGTACATGGTGCCCGGCATCGCCTTCGCGGCGGCCTTCCTGTCCCTGTTCGCGGTGCGCCGCGGGCCGATCCCCGCCCTCTACGGCTCGGTCACGCTACTGGTGATCGTGCTCGCCGTCACCCACCTGCCGTACTCCTCACGTTCGGGCATCAGCGCCATGACGCAACTAGGCCGCGAACCCGAGGAGGCGGCACAGATCTCCGGCGCCGGCTGGTTCACCCGGCTGCGCAAGATCATCATTCCGATCCAGCGCGGCGCCCTGACCACCGGCGTGATCCTCCCGTTCATCTCGGGGCTGAAGGAACTGAGCATCGTCATCATGCTCACCACCACCGGGACCCAGTTGCTGACCACGCTGTCGATCAACCTCGTCGACTACGCCTACGTACAGATGGCCAACGCGGTGGTGCTGGTCATCGCCCTGGTCTCCTTCCTGGCCACCTATCTCACCCAGCGCCTGACCAAGACCAACCTGTCGTCCGGACTCGGAGGCTGAAGACGTCATGCCGACCATCTCTCTCACGTCGGTGCGAAAGAGCTACGGCTCCGGACCGCCCGCTGTCGACAACCTGGACCTGGAGATCCCCGACGGCTCCTTCACCTGCCTGCTCGGCCCTTCCGGGTGCGGAAAGACCACCACCCTGCGGATGATCTCCGGGCTGGAGTCGCTCAACGCCGGGAGCATCACCGTCGGCGGCCGCATCATGGACTCCACCCGCGACGGCGTCTTCGTGCCGCCCGAGAAGCGCGGTATGGGCCTGGTGTTCCAGAACTACGCGCTGTGGCCGCATCTGACGGTCGCCAAGAACGTCGAGTTCGGCCTGAAGGTCCGCAAGGTGCAGAAGGCCGAGCGCGCCGAACGCGCCGCCGCCGCGCTGACGATGATGCAGATCGAGTGGGCCGCCGACCGCTATCCCGCCCAGCTGTCCGGTGGCCAGCAGCAGCGCGTCTCGCTCGCGCGCATGCTCGCCGTCAACCCCGACGTGCTGCTGCTGGACGAACCGCTGTCCAACCTCGACGCGCAACTGCGCCTGGACATGCGGGCCGAGCTCAAGCGCATCCACAACGAGACGGGCCACACCATCGTCTTCGTCACCCACGACCAGCTGGAGGCCATGACCATGGCCACCCACGTCGTGGTGATGAACAAGGGCGTCGTCCAGCAGATGGCCCCGCCCATGGAGGTCTACACCCGCCCGGCCAACACCTTCGTGGCCCGCTTCGTCGGCAGCCCGCCGATGAACCTCTTCGAGGTCGGCGGCGACACGGACGCCGCCGAGGACACCTTCACCGCCGCCGCGCGCGAACGCGTCCTGGCCGACCGGCCCGAGCTGGCGGGCCCCCTGGCCACCGTCGGCGCCCGGCCCGAGGGGCTGCGGATGCTGCGGCCCGACGAGCCGGAACCCGCCGACTGCTTCGTCTTCGACGCCACGGTCAAGGCGGCGCTGCCCACCGGCTCCAGCTGGACGGTCCTGGTGACCGCGGGCCGCACCGAGCTGTACCTGGTGGCGTACACCGACGTGAGCGCCGCGCCGGGCACCACGACGCGGTGCGCGATCCGCGTGGCGGACCTGCACCTGTTCGACACCTCGGGCACCCGGCTGCCCGACACCGCGGCGCCCGCCGCACCTACCGAGGAGAACACCGCGACATGGGCCAGCTGACCCGACCGACCGCCCTCCTGCTCGACTTCGGCGGGGTCGTCGTGACGACCACCCGCCGGCCCACCTGGGCACACGACATGGCCACCGAACTGCACGCCGCGCTCACCGCGGCCGGCTGCCACGACCTGACCGTCGAGCACATCGAGGCGGACCTGAAGGCCGGCTCCACCGCCGACGGCCACTGGAAGAACGCGATGAGCCGGCCGGCCCACCCGCGCGAGATGACCTACCTGCGCTACTGGACGGAGTTCGTCGCCGCCGACTGGCCCGCCGCCGCCCTGGCCTTCGTCACCGCCCACGCCCAACCCCTGTGCCACCGGCTGGGCGAGCTCAAGCAGGACCGGGACACCCGTGACGGCATGTCCGAACTGTTCGACGCCTGCGAGGAGTTCGGCATCCGCGTCGGCATCGTGTCCAACGCGCTGGCCGGCTCCGTGCACCGCGACTACATGGCGGCGCACGGCCTCGACAAGCGGGTGGCCGTGCAGGTCTACAGCGACGAGGTCGGGGTCCGCAAACCCAACCCGGAGATGATCCTGATCGGCGCGCGGGCACTGGCCACGGACCCGGCGGACTGCTGGTACGTCGGCGACAACTACGACCGCGACGTGCTGTGCGGCCGGCGTGCCGGGGCCGGCGGGACCATCTTGATGGAGGCCCGCAGCACCTACGACCGGCCGTACGTGGTCCAGGCCGAGCCCGACGCGATCGTGGCCGACCCGCACGGCCTGCTCGAACTGCTGCGCGGCGCCCCGGTTTCCGCGGCCCGATGAGCCGACCGAGCCACCCGAGCCAAATGAACCACCCGAACCACCCGAACCACCCGATGGGAGAGTCCCTGTGACGACGCTCCGCCCCCCGCGGGCCCTGCTGCTGGACCATGGCGGTGTGCTGATGCGGTCCGTCAAGCACCCCGAACGTCTGGCCGCCTTCGCCGACCGGGTACTCGCGCTGGTCGGCCCCGCGGCGGGTCTCGACCGCGATGCCGTACTGGCCGACATCAAGGCCGGCAAGGCCGCCTACGGGTCCTGGAAGAACGGCCACGCCCGGACCCCCGAGCCACGTGAGATCGGGCACCGGGAGCTGTGGGAGGACTTCATAGCCGCCGACTGGCCGGTCTCCGCCCGCGCCCTGGTCGGCGCCGAGGCCGTACCGCTGTGCCGCGAGATGACGCTCGCCGAGACCGACAAGGAGGTCGCTCCCGGCATGCTGGAGACGCTGGAACTCGCCCGCGAGCACGGCGTGCGGACCGGCATCGTGTCCAACACCCTGCTCGGTTCGCTCAATCGCGACCTCGCCCGGCGGTTCGGCACCCACCCCTACCTCGACGTGCAGATCTACTCCGACGAGATCGGGCTGCGCAAGCCCGCCCCCGAGATGATCTGGATGGCGGCGCGCGCACTGTCGGTGGACCCCGCCGACTGCTGGTACGTCGGCGACAACTACGACCGTGACGTGGTGTGCGGCCGGCGCGCCGGGGTCGGTACGACGATCCTGATGCGTGCCGCCGACCGACGCGACCCGAGCGCCCGCCCGCAGCCCGACGTCGAGGTCGCCGACGGCCTCGAACTGCTCGGCCTGCTGCGGACCGCACTGACCCGGAACACCCCGCAGCAGGACGGCAATCAGGAGATGGCGGCATGAGCGAGCTGGACGAACTGTCGGTCCACCTGCAGGAGGTCGCCACGCAGGCGGCCCTGGCCGTGGCCCCCGACCTGCGGGCGGCCTTCCGCGGCACGATGGACGTGGACTTCAAGCGCGACGAGCACGACCCGGTGACCGTGCACGACAAGCGCGCCGAGGAACGCATCCGCGAACTGCTGCTGGCACGCGTACCGGACAGCACCGTCGTCGGCGAGGAGGGCGGCCGCCAGGACGGCACCGGCCGCATCGCGTGGTACGTCGACCCGATCGACGGGACCGCCAACTTCGCCCGCGGGCTGGCCTTCTTCTGCACCTCCATCGGGGTCACGGTCGACGGCGAACCGGTGGCCGGCGCGATCGTCGACCCCGTCGCCGGCCATGTCTTCACCGCCGACGCCACGGGTGCCTACCTCGGCGGCGAACCGCTGCACCCGGCCGGCGTGCGCGACGAGAGCCGCGGGCTGCTCATCACCAGCTTCCCCGGCAGCCGGGAGCTGGCCTGGAACGACCCGCAGAGCCTGCCGCGGTTCGGCGACCTGATCGCCCGCTACGGCACCGTGCGGCACACCGGGAGCGCCGCGCTGACCCTGGCCCACGTGGCCGCCGGCTGGTGCGACGCGGCGCTGGGCACCACGGTCAACGCCTGGGACATCTGCGCCGCCCATGTGCTGGTGCGGAAGGCCGGCGCCGTCTATGTCGGCTTCGCCGGCGACGGCAGCTGGGACCAGCCCGCCTACCTCGCCCACAGCGCGGCCCTGGAGCCGCTGGCCGCACAGGACTTCGTCGACTGGTACGTCTCCCGTCTGCCCGGGAGGAGCGCGTGACAGCCCCGGACGAGACGCGGCTGCGCTACACATGGATCGTCACCGACCTCGACGGCACCCTGGTCGACCGGGACCTGAAGATCGTGCAACGCAGCGCGCTGGCACTGCGGCGGTACCAGGAACTGGGCGGCACCGTGGTGATCGCCACCGGCCGCAACGAGGTGTCGGCCGGGCGCTACCACCGTGAACTCGGCCTGAAGACGCCGATGATCGTGTACAACGGCGCCCGCGTCGTCGACCCGCTGGCGGCGACCCGGCTGCTCGACCTGGACCTGGGCCCATCGTGGCAGCCGCTGCGCGAGAACCTGCTGCCCGCCCTGCCCGACGGCGTCGGGGCGGTCGCGTTCGCCGGCGAGGAGGCCCACGTGCTGCGGCCCGCCCCGTCGCTCGCCGAGTACGCCGGACGCGACCGGATCGAGCTGCGCGAGGACCCCCCGGAGCAGGCCCCGACGAAGGTGATGCTGATCGCCGACCGGCCGGGACTGGGTGCGCTGGCGGAACTGGCGGCCCGGCACTGCCCGTCCGCCCGGCTCGTGCAGTCGGAGGCCACCTACCTGGAGATCCTGCCCACCGACGCCGGCAAGGAGGTGGCGCTGCGCCACCTCGCCGAGCGGGCCGGGGTGCCGATGGAGCGGATCGCGGCGATCGGCGACAACCCCAACGACACCGCGATGGTGCGGGCCGCGGGGCTGGGCGCGGCGGTCGGCGACGGGCACAAGGAGGTGCGTGCCGCCGCCGACATCGTGGTGGGGCCGTGCGCGCTCGGTGCGGTGGCCGACCTCGTCGACCGCGTCATCGCGCTCCAGGACCGATGATCCTGACCGTCCTCGGCTGCTCCGGCTCCGTGCCGGGGCCCGGCAATCCGTGCTCGGGCTACCTGGTCCAGCACGACGGGTACCGGCTGTTGCTGGACCTGGGCACGGGTGCGTTCGGGGCGCTGCTCGAACACGTGGCGCCCGGCGACGTGGACGCGGTCGTGGTCAGCCACCGGCACGCCGACCACCTGGCGGACCTCGCGGCGCTCGCCTACGCACAGGAGAAGCCGGCCCCCCGGGCGGTGCCGACCCGGGTGGTCGCGCCGGCCGGGACCGCACGGCAGGTGCGGCGCTCGCACCTGCTGGCCTTCGAGGACTCCCGCCCGGGCGACCTGGAGTGCGGGCCGTTCCTGCTGCGGCTGGCGCCCGTGCGGCACTCGGTGGAGACGTACGCGGTACGGGTCGAGGCCGGTGGCGGTTCCCTGACCTACACCGGTGACTCCGGGCCGTGCCGGGAGCTGGCAGACCTGGCGCGCGGCACCGGTGTCCTGCTGGCGGAGGCGGCGCTCGGTCCCGGCGACGAGCCGTGCGACGAGCCGTGCGGTGAGCCGTACGACGACCGGCCCGGCGAGGGGGCCGGCGCAGTGTCGGTGCCGCATGGCTGGGGCCTCGACCACACCGCCCCGGTCCCGCACCATCTCACCGCGCGGCAGGCCGGGGAACTGGCCGCTTCGGCCGGCGCCGGCGCGCTCGTGCTGACCCATCTGCGCCCGTGGGACGACGCCGGGCGGTCGCTGACCGCGGCGGCGGCGCGGTTCCCCGGCCCGGTGCTGCTGGCCCGGCCGGGGCTCCGGCTGGTTCCCGGCGGCCCCACGCGCACACCCCATCCGGAAGAGGAGACATGAGGCGCACGGAGCGGCTGTCAGCCGCGGCACGAATCGTCCGAGAGGCCGCGACGGCGATCAGGACGTCCACCCGGCCTTCGCGGGTCCGCCTGAAGGCATCGGTGGCGGACATCCAGACGAGTACCGACCGGCGGGTGGAGCGGCTGATCCGCCGCCGCCTGGCCGCGTACTTCCCGGGCGAGGCGATCGTCGGCGAGGAGGGCGACGGCATGGTGCCGGTCGACCTGGACCGGCCGACGTGGTTCGTCGACCCGGTGGACGGCACGACCAACTACTACCGCGGCATCCCGCTGGTGGCCTGCAACCTGGCATTCTGGGACGGCGAGCGGCTGGACACCGCGGTCGTCGCGGACGTGGCGAACCGGCGGCTGTACACGGCCTCGGCCGGCCGCGGCGCGTGGTGCGGCCGGCGCAGACTCGCGGTCGGCGGCGAGCACCTCCTGGAGCGGGCGGTGGTGTCCACCGGCTTCCCCAGCGACCGTATGAGGAACGCCGACAACAACCTGGCGGAGTTCGCCGACCTGGTGCTGCGGGTGCGCGACGTGCGGCGGATCGGCGTCGCGGGGCTGGACCTCGGCTACGTGTCGGCGGGGATGCTCGACGCCTACTGGGAGCGCGGCGACGGACCGTGGGACTGGGCGGCCGGGGCGCTGCTGGTACGTGAGGCCGGGGGCGTGGCGACGACCTGGGACGGCCGGCCCTGGCGTCCCGGCGACGACACGATGGTGGCCAGCAACGGTCTGGTGCATGACGCGATGCTGGCCCGGCTGGCGGCCGTGCGCGGCACGGCGGGTCCTGCGGGGCCGGCAGATCCGGTAGGTCCGATGGATCCGATAGGCACGGCAGGGCTGTTGGGGGCTCGGTGAACCACAACGGGACCTCGCTGGCCTACCTGGCGGCGGCGTTCGGTCTGTGCGCCGTCATCGGCCTGGAACGCGAGTACCGGCAGAAGTCGGCCGGCCTGCGTACCCATGTGCTGGTGGGGCTGGGCTCCGCGCTGTTCATGCTGGTGTCGAAGTACGGCTTCTCCGACATGCTGGGGCTGCGGGGGGTGGCGCTCGACCCGTCACGGGTGGCGGCGCAGATCGTGTCCGGTATCGGCTTCATCGGCGGCGGCCTGATCTTCGTGCGCCGCGACGCGGTGCGGGGCCTGACCACGGCGGCCAGCGTGTGGCTCGCGGCGTCGATCGGGGCGGCGGCCGGAGCGGGGCTGGTGCTGCTGGCCTGCGCGGTCGCGGCGGCCTACCTGGTGGTGGCGTTCGGCTTCCCGCTGGTCACCCGGTACCTGCCGCGCTCGCCGACGGAGGCGGTGCTGGTGCGCATCAGCTATCACGACGGCCGCGGGCTGCTGCGCGACATCGTCCGGGAGTGTATCGACGCCGGCTTCCATGTGGCGGGCCTGCGGATGGCCGGACCGCTGCCGATGGACGTCGCTTCCTCGCAGGTGGGCGTCCTGCTGGAGCTGTCCGGCAACGGCATGCAAGACGAGTTGGTGCCCCGCCTGTCGGAACGGGAAGGCATCACGGAGGTGACGGTGCTGGCGGACGAGGCGGACTGAGGGGGTCGCCCTCGCCGAGCGCATGTAGTCAGTAGGACAGAATGTTAGGACAAAGTGTTGACAGGCTATCTCAGGAGAAGGCACTCTCGGTAGGACGCGAGTGGGGCAACGGCCCAGCGCACGACGAGAAGCAGAAAAGGGGCTTGGAATGCCGATCACGTTGGCCGACGCCGTACACATCACCGAGGGAGTCCGGCTGTGACCGCGCCCATCTCCCAGCGCGTCGCGGGGGCACCGATCTCCTGGGGGGTCTGCGAGGTTCCGGGCTGGGGACACCAGCTCGCCCCGGACCTGGTCCTGCGCCAGATGCGCGAACTCGGCCTGGCGGCAACCGAGTTCGGCCCGGACGGCTTCCTGCCCGACGCACCTGCCGACAAGGCGAGGACGCTGGCCTCCTACGGGCTGCGGGCCGTCGGCCAGTTCGTGCCGGTCGTGCTGCACGACCCGGGTCACGACCCGCTCCCCGAGGTGGAGGCGGCGATCGCCGGCCTGCTGGCCGCCGACGCCCGCACCGTCGTCGTCGCCGCCGCCACCGGCGCCGACGGCTACGACGACCGCCCGGTGCTCGACGTGGCGGGCTGGGCCACCCTCCTCGCCAACCTGGACCGGATCTCCCGCGCCGCGGCCGACGCCGGCCTCGTCGCGGCCCTCCACCCCCACGTCGGCACGATGGTGGAGTCCGGGGAGGAGACGCAGCGCGTCCTCGACGGATCGGGCATCGGACTGTGCCTGGACACCGGCCACCTGCTCATCGGCGGCGGCGACCCGGTCGCGGTGGCCGCCCGGCAACCCGGCCGCATCGCTCATGTGCACCTCAAGGACGTGCGCCTGGAGCTCGCCGACCGGGTGCGAGCCGGTTCGATGTCCTACACCGAGGCCGTCGGCGAAGGCATGTACGTCCCGCTCGGCGCCGGCGACGTCGACATCGCCGCGATCGTCGGTCTGCTGGAGGCCGACGGATACAGCGGGTGGTACGTCCTGGAGCAGGACACCATCCTGCGGGCCGCCCCCGGCCAGGACGGCGGCGCCGACCCGGTCGAGGACGTGCGGGCCTCGCTCGCCCACCTGCTCGGTCTCGGCGCCGGCCCCCTGGACGAGGCGGCCGGCAACGCCCGCGACGCCCTGGGGGGCTGACCGATGGCCCACGACCTTGTCGCCATCGGGCGGACCGGAGTCGACATCTACCCGCTCGACCACGGCGTCGGCCTCGACCAGGTGCGGACCTTCGAGAAGTTCCTCGGCGGGAGCGCGACGAACGTCGCCGTCGCCGCGGCCCGGCACGGCCGCAACGCCGCCCTGATCTCCCGCGTCGGCCGCGACCCCTTCGGCCGCTACGTCCAGCAGGAGGCCGAACGCCTCGGCGTGGACACGGCCTACCTCACACCGATCAGCGCCCCGGACGGACCGCCCACGCCGGTCACGTTCTGCGAGGTCTTCCCGCCCGACGACTTCCCGCTCTACTTCTACCGGTACTCGGCCGCGCCCGACCTCATGATCGAACCCGCCGAGCTGCCGCTGGACGCCATCCGGGACGCATCCGTCTTCTGGGCGACGGTCACCGGTCTGTCGGCCGAGCCGAGCCGGGCGGCGCACTTCGCCGCCTGGCAGGCGCGCGGCCGCCGCACCCGTACGATCCTCGACCTCGACTACCGGCCGATGTTCTGGGCCGATCCCGAGGAAGCCAGGCAGCAGGTGGACCGCGCGCTGGAGCACGTCACCATCGCTGTCGGCAACCGGGAGGAGTGCGAGGTCGCCGTCGGCGAGACCGACCCGCATCGGGCGGCCGACGCCCTGCTCGACCGCGGACTCGAACTCGCCGTCGTCAAGCAGGGCCCCAAGGGCGTCCTCGCCGCCACCCGGCACGAGCGGGTGGAGGTCGCGCCGTTCCCCGTCGAGGTCGTCAACGGGCTCGGCGCGGGCGACGCGTTCGGCGGCGCCCTCGTCCACGGCCTGCTCGGCAACTGGGAGCTGCGCCGCATAATCGAGTTCGCCAATGTCGCGGGCGCCATCGTCGCCTCCCGCCTCGCCTGCTCCACCGCTATGCCGACCACGTCCGAGGTGGAAGCGCTGCTCGCTTCCCCGGCGCCGGTCCGCACCGAAGGGAACGCATGATGAACGCCGCACAGCTGACCGAGATACGGGCCTGCGAGCCCGAGCTCATCGGACGGTCGTGGCAGAAGCGCTCCCGCCGCACGCTGAGCGGAACGGACGGCCGGCTGCTCATCGTCGCGGCCGACCACCCCGCGCGCGGGGCCCTCGGGGTCCGGGGCGACAGCGGGGCCATGGCCGACCGCACCGCCCTCCTGGACCGCATGGCGACCGCACTGTCGCGCCCGGGCGTGGACGGGGTGCTCGGCACCCCGGACCTGCTCGACGACCTCCTGCTCATGGGGGCGCTGGAGGACCGGGTCGTCATCGGCTCGATGAACCGCGGCGGGCTCCAGGGCGCGGTGTTCGAGATGGACGACCGGTTCACTGCGTACACCCCCCAGGCGATCGCCGCGCAGGGCCTCGAAGGCGGCAAGACCCTCACCCGGATCTGCCTCGGCGACCACAGCACCGTGGTCACCCTGGAGGCGACGGCGGCCGCGGTCACCAGCCTGGCCGAGCACGGGCTCATGGCCATGATCGAGCCGTTCCTGACGGTGCGCGAGGAGGGCCGCGCCCGTAACCTCCTCGATCCCGACAGCGTCATCAAGTCGATCCACATCGCGAGCGCTCTGGGCGCCAGCAGCGCCTACACCTGGCTCAAGCTGCCGGTCGTCGACGAACTGGAGCGCGTCCTGGACGCGACCACGATGCCGACCCTCCTGCTCGGCGGAGATCCGCAGGGCGATCCCCACGACACGTACGCCGCATGGGGGCAGGCCATGTCGCTCCCGGCGGTGCGGGGACTGGTGGTCGGCCGCACGCTGCTCTACCCGCCCGGCGGCGACGTCGCCGCGGCCGTCGACATCGCGGCCGAACTCGTGCACGGGAGCGGGCGATGAGCGGCGCCACCCGGTGGGTGCGCCCGCTGGGTACGGCGGCCGGCGACGGATGGGACGTCGCGATCACCCCCGACCCGCACTGGCACCACACCAGCCTGCGGGTGGCCGACCTGGCCGCCGGCGACAGCCGCACGCTGGACGCCGGGGACTGGGAGCACATCGTCGTACCGCTCACCGGCGGTGTCCACGTCACGGCGGTGGCACCCGACGGCAGCACCCACCAGGCCGAACTCGCCGGCCGGGCAGGCGTCTTCGCCGGGCCCACCGACACCGCCTACGTGCCCGCGGGGTGGCGGATCACCGTACGGGCCGGGTCCGGGGCGGCGCGCGTCGCGCTCGCCGGGGCGCGCGTCGGCGCGGACGCCGGGCGGGGTGCCACCGGCACCCGTACGTTCCGGCACGTGGCCGCGAGCGACGTGCCGGTCGAACGGCGGGGGGCCGGCTCGGCCTCGCGCCTGGTACGGAACTTCGGCACGCCCGAGGTGCTCGACGCCGACGCCGTCATCGCGTGCGAGGTCATCACGCCGGCGGGCAACTGGAGTTCGTGGCCGCCGCACAAGCACGACACGGAGCGCCCGGGGGAGGAGGCCGCACTGGAGGAGATCTACTACTTCGCGACGGAGCCGACCGACGTCCGCGGCACCGATCCGGTCGGCTACCAGCGCGTCTACTCCGCCGACCGCGACCGGTCCATCGAGGTGCTCGCCGAGGTGCGCACCGGCGACGTCGTCCTGGTTCCGCACGGCTGGCACGGGCCGTCGATGGCCGCGCCGGACGCCCACCTGTACTACCTCAACGTCATGGCCGGCCCCGGCCCGGACCGGGCCTGGCTGATCTGCGACGACCCCGCCCACGCATGGGTCCGCGACACCTGGCGGGACCTGCCCTTCGACGGGCGGATCGCCTCGCCGGGACCGATCACGGCGCCCGGCGCGACCACCTCGAACCCGACTCCCGGAGGCGCTGCATGAGTACGGCACGGTCCGAGACAGTGACGCTGACGGTGGCGCAGGCGACCGTGAGGTTCCTCGCCGCCCAGTGGTCGGAGCGCGACGGGGAGCGCAGACGGCTCATCGCGGGCGTCTTCGGCATCTTCGGCCACGGGAACGTCGCCGGCATCGGCCAGGCGCTCCTCCAGCACGAGCAGGAAGCCGACGGCCGTCCCGAACTCCCGTACGTCCTGGCCCGCAACGAGCAGGCGATGGTGCACACGGCGGTCGGCTACGCGCGGCAGCAGGACCGCCTCGAAACCTGGGCCTGCACCGCGTCGATCGGCCCCGGTTCGACCAACATGCTGACCGGCGCGGCGCTCGCGACCATCAACCGGATCCCCGTACTGCTGCTGCCCTCGGACACCTTCGCGACCCGGGTCAGCGCCCCGGTGC
Source organism: Streptomyces sp. NH27 (assembly GCF_056859195.1). NCBI lineage: Bacteria > Bacillati > Actinomycetota > Actinomycetes > Kitasatosporales > Streptomycetaceae > Streptomyces > Streptomyces sp. NH27. The sequence goes on along the minus strand of NZ_JACEGK010000125.1, from coordinate 3,163 downwards.
TACAGGAACTGGAGCAGTCCGGCGCCGCGGACGTCACCGTCAACGACGCCTTCCGCCCGCTGTCCCGGTACTTCGACCGGGTCGTGCGGCCCGAGCAGCTGCCGTCGGCACTCCTGGGTGCGATGCGGGTGCTCACCGATCCCGCCGAGACGGGCGCGGTGACGGTCTGCCTTCCGCAGGACGTCCAGGCCGAGGCGTACGACTGGCCCGTCGAGCTGTTCGCACCGCGCACCTGGCACATCGCCAGGCCGCCCGCCGAGGCGGCACGCATCGCCGCGGCCGCCGACGTCGTACGGCTCGCCCGCAGGCCGCTGGTGGTCGCGGGCGGCGGCGTCCACTACTCCGGCGCGGAGGACGCCCTGCGCGCGTTCGCGGCGGCGACCGGCATTCCGGTCGGCGAGACGCAGGCCGGCAAGGGCTCCTTGCCGCACGGCCATCCGCAGGGCATGGGCGGCGTCGGCTCGACCGGCACGACGGCGGCCAACTCCCTGGCCCGCGACGCCGATGTCGTCATCGGCGTCGGCACGCGGTGGTCGGACTTCACCACGGCATCCCGGACCGCCTTCCAGGGCGGCGACGTCCGCTTCGTCAACATCAACATCGCCGGCTTCGACGCGGGCAAGCACGCCGGCCTGTCCGTCGTGGCCGACGCCCGCGAGGCCCTCACCGCCCTCACCGCCGCGCTGCGCGACTACCGCGTGCCGGCCGAGTACGAGAAGCGCCAGGCCGACCTGTGGGAAGCGTGGGACGTCCAGGTCGGACACGCCTACGACCCGCCCGCGCAGGTGACGGACGCCCTGGCCGACGGGGTCCTCACCCAGGGCACGGTCCTCGGCTGCGTCAACGAACTGGCCGACCCCCGCGACGTCGTGCTGTGCGCGGCCGGGTCGATGCCCGGCGATCTGCACAAGCTGTGGCGGGTCCGGGACCGCAAGGCGTACCACGTCGAGTACGGGTACTCCTGCATGGGATACGAGATCCCCGCCGCGCTCGGGGTCCGGCTCGCCGACGACACCCGCGACGTGTTCGCCATGGTCGGCGACGGCGGCTATCTCATGATGCCGACGGAACTGGCCACCGCGGTCCAGGAACGGATCAAGGTGGTCGTGGTGCTCGTCCAGAACAACGGCTTCCACTCGATCGGCTCGCTGTCGCAGTCCCTCGGCTCGCAGCGGTTCGGCACCCGGTACCGCTACCGCTCGGCCGACGGCCGCCTCGACGGGCCGAACCTGCCCACCGATCTCGCCGCCAACGCGCGCAGTCTCGGCGCCCACGTCATCGAGGTGCACTCGCGCGGCGAACTGGCCGCCGCCATCGCCGAGGCCAAGGCATGGCCGGCCGACGGCGGCCCCGTCGTCATCCATGTCGAGACCGACCCGCTCGTCCCGGCACCCGAAAGCGACAGCTGGTGGGACGTGCCCGTCAGCGAGGTGTCCACGCTCGACTCGACACGGGCGGCCCGCACCGCCTACACGGACCACAAGAAGGCCCAACGCCCGCTGCTCGCACCGCCGTCCGGCCAGGAACCGGCAGGCCCGCGCCACGACGGCGCACCCGCCCAGCACGTAAGGAAGCAGTCGTGACCGCAGTTCAGAAGGAGCCTGCCGTGAGCGCGCCGACGCGAATCACCCACTTCATCGACGGCCGCCCCTGGGACGGTCCGGCCGACCGTACGGCCCCGGTGTACAACCCCGCGACCGGGGCGCAGACCGGGTCGGTCGACCTCGCGTCCGCCGACCTCGTCTCCGCTGCCGTCGGCTCGGCGCAGGCGGCCTGGGAGGGCTGGCGCACCATCTCCCTCGCCAAGCGCTCGCAAGTGCTCTTCGCCTTCCGGGAGTTGCTCAACGCCCGCAAGGGGGAGATCGCCGCCCTCATCACGGCGGAGCACGGCAAGGTGCTGTCGGACGCCCTCGGAGAGGTGACCCGCGGCATCGAGGTCGCCGAGTTCGCCTGCGGCATCCCGCACCTGCTCAAGGGCGGCTACTCCGAGAACGCCTCGACGAACGTGGACGTCTTCTCGATCCGGCAGAGCCTCGGCGTCGTCGCCGTCATCTCCCCCTTCAACTTCCCCGCCATGGTGCCGATGTGGTTCGTGCCCATCGCGCTGGCCTGCGGCAACGCCGTGGTGCTCAAGCCGAGCGAGAAGGACCCGAGCGCCGCCCTGGCCATCGCGGCTCTGTGGAAGGAGGCCGGCCTGCCGGACGGCGTGCTCCAGGTCGTCAACGGCGACAAGGAGGCCGTCGACGCGCTGCTCGCCCACGAGGACATCAAGGCGGTGTCCTTCGTCGGTTCGACGCCGATCGCCAAGTACGTCTACGAGACCGGCACCGCGCACGGCAAGCGCGTCCAGGCCCTGGGCGGCGCGAAGAACCACATGCTGGTGCTGCCCGACGCCGACCTCGACCTGGCCGCCGACGGCGCCGTCAACGCCGGCTTCGGCTCGGCGGGCGAGCGGTGCATGGCGATCTCCGTGCTCGTCGCCGTCGAGCCGATCGCCGACGAGCTGGTGGCGAAGATCACCGCACGGATGCGCGGCCTGCGCACCGGCGACGGCACCCGCGGCTGCGACATGGGCCCCCTGGTCACCCGGCAGCACCGCGACAAGGTCGCCTCGTACATCGACGCCGGTGTCGAGGCGGGCGCCGGCCTCCTCGTCGACGGCCGGGTGGGCGAGTTCGACGCCGAAGGCGACGGCTACTTCCTCGCGCCCACGCTCTTCGACAACGTCGAGGCGCGGATGCCGATCTACACCGACGAGATCTTCGGCCCGGTGCTGTCGGTCGTCCGGGTGGCGTCGTACGACGAGGGCCTGGCGCTGATCAACGCGAACCCGTACGGCAACGGCACCGCGATCTACACCAACGACGGCGGCGCGGCCCGGCGCTTCCAGAGCGAGGTCGAGGTCGGCATGGTGGGCATCAACGTGCCGATCCCCGTGCCCGTCTCGTACTTCTCCTTCGGCGGTTGGAAGAACAGCCTGTTCGGGGACAGCCACGCCCACGGTGTCGAGGGTGTGCACTTCTTCACCCGCGGCAAGGTCGTCACCTCCCGCTGGGCGGACCCCAGCCATGGCGGCCTCAACCTCGGCTTCCCGCAGAACGACTGAGACGTATCCCGTTCAGGAACGTATCCCGTTCAGGGAACCGGGCGGGCGGTGCCAGTG
>NZ_JACEGK010000124.1:0-16080 GCF_056859195.1 Streptomyces sp. NH27 | reverse complement strand
GCACCGAACTCACCGCGAGCCCGAACGCGGCCCTGCGCCACCGCCACGTGCCCTACGTCCCGTACCCACCCGCGCGGACTCCGCCCCCGACCTCCTGAGCCGTCTGCCCGCCGCCACGCCCGCCCGGCCCGGCGCGATCATGAAGCCCAGCTTGGGTAGGGGTTAAGAAACCCTCGATGGACCCGGTGCGGCAAGGGGCGGAAAGGTGGGATCACCACGGCGGTCGCGTCGCGGTGATCCCACCCACGTTCAGGAGAGTCCGCCGGTGAAGGCACTTGTGAAAGCGAAGGCGGAGCCCGGCCTGTGGCTCATGGACGTGCCCGAGCCCGTCCTCGGCCCCGGCGAGGTCCTGATCAAGGTGCTGCGCACCGGCATCTGCGGCACCGACCTGCACATCAGGGCGTACGACGGGTGGGCGCAGCAGGCGGTGCGCACCCCGCTGGTGCTGGGCCACGAGTTCGTCGGCGACGTCGTCGATGTGGCACCGGGCGTCACCGGCATATCCCCGGGCGACCGGGTCAGCGGCGAGGGGCACCTGGTCTGCGGCACCTGCCGCAACTGCCTGGCCGGACGCCGGCACCTGTGCCGCAGCACCGTCGGCCTGGGCATCGGCCGGGACGGCGCGTTCGCCGAGTACGTGACGCTGCCGGCGGCGAACGTGTGGGTGCACCGGGTGCCGGTGGACCCGGACGTCGCCGCGATCTTCGACCCGTTCGGCAACGCCGTGCACACCGCGCTGTCCTTCCCGCTCGTCGGCGAGGACGTGCTGATCACCGGGGCCGGCCCGATCGGGATCATGGCAGCGGCGGTCGCCCGGCACGCGGGTGCCCGCAACGTGATGATCACCGACGTCAGCCCGTTCCGGCTGGAGCTGGCGGAACGGGTCGGGGTGAGCCTCGCGGTGGACGTGCGCACGTCCACGGTCGAGGAGGGCCAGCGCGCGCTGGGGCTGCGCGAGGGCTTCGACGTCGGCCTGGAGATGTCCGGCCGCCCCGAAGCTCTGCGCACCATGGTGGCGAACATGACACACGGCGGCAAGATCGCCCTGCTCGGGCTGCCGGCCGAGGAGTTCGCGGTCGACTTCGCCCGGATCGTCACGTCGATGATCACGCTCAAGGGGATCTACGGGCGGGAGATGTACGAGACCTGGTACGCCATGTCGGTGCTGCTCGAAGGCGGTCTCGACCTCAGCCCGGTGATCACCGGCCGCTACTCCTACCAGGACTTCGACGAGGCGTTCGACGAGGCGGCCGGCGGTCGCTGCGGCAAGGTCATCCTCGACTGGACCGCCTGAGCCCCCCGACCGTACGGTGTCCGACCGCACCGACCGTCTGATCATCCGACCGCCGGGCCCGGCCCCGCACCGCATCCGCACCCGAACCCGTCCTCGCCCCAAGGAGACCCTCCCGATGCTCGACTCCGTCCGCACGGACCTGCGCGCCACCCTCGACGAGATCCGCACCGCCGGTCTGCACAAGCCCGAGCGCGTCATCGGCACACCGCAGAGCGCCACGGTCGAGGTCACCGCGGGCGGCCGCCCCGGCGAGGTGCTGAACTTCTGCGCCAACAACTACCTGGGCCTGGCCGACCACCCCGAGGTGGTGGCCGCGGCGAAGGACGCGCTGGACCGGTGGGGCTACGGCATGGCCTCGGTGCGCTTCATCTGCGGCACCCAGGAAGTGCACAAGGAGTTGGAGGCCCGGCTGTCGGCGTTCCTCGGCACGGAGGACACGATCCTCTACAGCTCCTGCTTCGACGCCAACGGCGGCGTCTTCGAGACGCTGCTGGACGAGCGGGACGCGGTGATCTCCGACGCGCTCAACCACGCCAGCATCATCGACGGCATCCGGCTGTCCAAGGCCCGCCGGCTGCGCTACGCCAACCGGGACATGGCCGAGCTGGAGCAGCGGCTCAAGGAGGCCGGCGACGCGCGCCGCAAGCTGATCGTCACCGACGGTGTGTTCTCCATGGACGGCTTCGTCGCCCCGCTGGACGAGATCTGCGACCTGGCCGACCGCTACGGGGCGATGGTCATGGTGGACGACTCGCACGCGGTCGGCTTCGTCGGCCCCGGTGGCCGCGGCACCCACGAACTGCACGGCGTGATGGACCGGATCGACATCCTCACCGGCACCCTCGGCAAGGCGCTCGGCGGCGCCTCCGGCGGCTACGTCGCCGCCCGCGCCGAGATCGTGGCACTGCTGCGCCAGCGCTCCCGCCCGTACCTGTTCTCCAACTCGCTCGCCCCGGTGATCGCGGCCGCCTCCCTGAAGGTGCTCGACCTGCTGGAGGACGACTCCGCGGCGGGCCCGGGACCGCTGCTGCGGGCCCGGCTCCAGGAGAACACCGCGCTGTTCCGGGAGCGGATGACCCAGGAGGGCTTCGAGCTCGCGCCGGGCGACCACCCGATCGTCCCGGTGATGATCGGCGATGCCGAACAGGCCGGCCGGCTGGCCGACCTGCTGCTGGAGCACGCCGTCTACGCGATCGGCTTCTCCTACCCGGTGGTGCCGCACGGCAAGGCCCGGATCAGGGTGCAGCTGTCGGCGAGCCACTCCACCGAGGACGTCGAGCGGGCCGTCGCCGCGTTCGTGGCTGCCCGGGAGTCCCTGGCAGGATGACCAGGTGATCGACACGCGCCGGCTGCGAACCCTGCGGGCCGTGGCGGACCACCGTACGGTGACCGCCGCGGCCGCCGCGCTGTATCTGACCCCCTCGGCGGTCTCGCAACAGCTCGCGGCACTGGAGGCCGAGGTCGGTCACCAGTTGCTGGTGCGCGACGGGCGCGGGGTCCGGCTGACCGCGGCCGGGGAGATCCTGGTCACACACAGCAGCACCGTGCTGGCCCAGCTGGAGCGGGCCGAGGCCGAGCTCGCCGCCTACGCGGGCGGAGCGGCCGGCACCGTGACCGTGGTGTCCTTCGCCACGGGCATCACCACCGTGCTGGCCCGGGCGATGGCCGCGCTGACGCTGTCGTCCCCCGGCATCCGGGTGCGGGTGCGGGACGCCGAGGGGGACGAGAGCCTGGCCATGGTGCTGGACGGGCACGCGGATGTGGCGGTCGCGGTCGAGTACCGCGGGGCGCCGCGCGACGACGACCAGCGGCTGTCCCGGGTAGCCCTGTACGCGGAGCCCTTCGACGCGGTGCTGCCGCGCGGGCACCGCCTGGACGACTGCGAGCGGGTACGGGTCGAGGACCTCGCCGACGAGTACTGGATCAGCCCCTACCCGGGCAACCCCTGCCACGACGTGGTCACGCTCGCCTGCGAACTGGCGGGCTTCCAGCCCCGGGTGGCGCACTCGTCCGACGACTTCAGGGCGGTCGCCGCGCTGGTGGGCGTGGGTGCGGGCGTCGCGCTGGTGCCGCGATCCGCACTGCGCGGGGTGCACCTGCCGGACGTGGTGATCCGGCCGGTCGCCGGCAGCCCCGCCACGCGGCGGGTGTTCGCGGCGGTACGGCGCGGCGCCGAGGAACATCCGCTGATCCGCCCGGTGCTGGAGGAGTTGCGGGTGGCGGCGGACGTGGTGCGGCCCGGCGGAGGCTGATCGCGCCGCGCGGGGGCAGCCACGCCGCCTCCCCACGGCCGCCGGGGCTGATCGCCCCGCGCGCGGCCGTAAGACCGTCCACGGCAATGTCGCGTGCCTGGGCGAAGACCCTCATCACGTCGCCTCGGATGACAACGCGGCAGGGCGCCGACGAGCCGAGGCGCCAACGCGGCAGGCGGCGGCGCGGTCGCGGACCGGCGTGAGGCCGCCGTGCCCGGCGCGGCCCCGTAGCGGCTGCTCGCCCCTCTGACCGGCGCCGCGGAGCGCGATATCCCGGTCAGGTCAGCACCCGGTCCGTACCCCCAACTGCGCGGCACCGGACCGGCCTTGGCCGCTCTCCGCCCGAGCAACCACGCCGGCGATCGGCAGGCGCGGATCGCCGCTGCGACCCGAACCCGGCGCGCGCGACGTCCTGTACCCGGCGCGCCCGCTCACCGTTTCCTGTGAATCGACCCCTTGACACCTTCATGGGCCATGGCGAGGATATGAACCGACGGTTCACTAAGCGAACCGCCGTGGATGTCCTGGAGGAAAGCCGTGAGCATTCGGGTCCGTAAGATCGTCAAGCGCCTCGACGAGACGAGGCTGGAGAACGGCCAGGCCGTCGACCCGGTGCACAGGGTCGCGTTCGTCGGCGCGGTGATGGAGAACCCGTACCCGAGCGGGTACGTGCAGGACCTGGTCACGCTCGCCGACGAGATCGGGCAGGAGATCGGCGAGCTGGTCGGCCCGGCCTGCGTGGAACTGCTGGGCGAAGAGGTCGAGGCGTTCGGCAAGGCGGCGCTGGTCGGCATCGACGGCGAGGTCGAGCACGGCTCGGCGCTCATCCACAACCTGCGCTTCGGCAACGTCTTCCGGAACGCCGCCGGGGGCACCGAACTGCTTCCCGCGGCCGAGAAGGTCGGCCTGCCGGGCAGCCCGATCGACATCCCGCTCAAGCACAAGCTGGACGCCAAGACCCGCTCGCACCACCAGACGGTGACGCTCCAGGTCGAGGACGTGCCGCGGCCGCGGGAGATCTTCGTCGTGTGCGTCGCCGCGAACTCCGGCCGCCCCCTCGCCCGGCTCGCCGCCTTCGGCGCCGAGACCAAGAACCAGTAGCCGGCGCGGCCCCCAGCAGCGATGAACGACGAGGAAGGCAGTTCATTGAGCATCACCGGCACCGATCCGTGGACCGCGCAGCGCGTCAAGGCGGCCGACAAGGACTACGTCATCCACTCCTGGTCGGTCCAAGGAGCGCTGGACCCCATCCCCGTGGCCGGTGGCTCCGGCTCCTGGTTCTGGGACTACGACGGCCGCAAGTACCTGGACTTCCAGTCCCAACTGGTCAACCTCAACCTGGGCCACCAGCACCCCAAGCTCGTCGAGGCGATCCGCGCGCAGGCCGACCAGCTCTGCTACATCGGCCCCGGCTTCGCCGAGCGCTCGCGCGCCGAGCTGGCCGAGATGCTGGCCGAACTCACCCCCGGCGACCTGAAGATGAGCTTCTTCACCACCGGCGGCGCGGCGGCCAACGAGAACGCGATCCGGCTCGCCCGGCATGTCACCGGACGCCACAAGGTGATCGCCCGCTACCGGTCGTACCACGGAGCCACCAACGGCGCGATGTCCCTGACCGGGGACCCCCGGCGCTGGTCCGCCGAGCCCGGCGGCATGCCCGGCGTGGTGCGGATGCTCGACCCGTACACCTACCGCTGCCCGGCCGGGCACCCGGACCCCTGCCCGGTGTGCACCGGCGGCCCGCACCTGGAGGAGATCCTCCAGTACGAGAACCCGAACACCGTCGCCGCCGTGATCGTCGAGACGGTCACCGGCACCAACGGCCTGCTCTACCCGCCGGACGGCTACCTGCGCTCGCTGCGCGAGGTCTGCGACCGGCACGGCATCATGCTGATCTTCGACGAGGTCATGGCCGGCTTCGGCCGGACCGGCGAGTGGTTCGCCTGCAACCACTGGGACGTCACCCCCGACATCCTGACCACCGCCAAGGGCCTCAACTCCGGCTACGTGCCGCTCGGCGCGATGACCGTCTCCACGCAGATCTCCGAGTGGCTCAAGGACAACATGTTCTGGGGCGGACTCACCTACGCCGGCCACCCGCTGGCCTGCGCCTCCGGCGTCGCCTCGCTGCGCATCATGCAGGAGGAGAACATCGTCGAGAACGCCCGGGCCATGGGCCGGCGCCTCGGCGACGGCCTCGCCAAGCTCGCCGAGAGCCACCCCAGCATCGGCGAGGTCCGCGGCCGCGGCCTGTTCTACGGCGTCGAACTGGTCACGAACCGGGAGACCCGCGAGCCGCTGGTGCCGTTCAACGCCAAGGGCCCGGCCGCGGCGCCGGTCGGCCGCATCCTCAAGGCGGCCATGGCCAAGGGCATGTATCTGACGGCCAACTTCAACGTGCTCCGGCTGACCCCGCCGCTCGTCATCAAGGACTCCGAGATCGACCTGGCGCTCAGCGTGCTGGACGACGTCCTGAGCCTTGCCGATGAACACTACGTAGGGTGAGGGGCGGCGGGAGCGGGGGCGCCGACGCACCATCGGAAAGGAACAGCACCATGGGATCGACGCTGATCAGGGGCGGCACGGTCGTCAACGCCGACGCGGCTGTCCGGGCCGACGTACTGATCAAGGACGGCGTGATCGCCGCTCTCGGTGTCCGGACGGACGACTGGACGGCGGACCGGGTCGTCGACGCGGACGGCATGCTCGTGATGCCCGGCGGCATCGACGCCCACACCCATCTCGAATATCCCGTCGACGGCTTCACCACCCACACCGCCGACGACTTCCTCACCGGCACGGTGGCCGCCGCCCACGGCGGCACCACCACGGTCCTGGACTTCGTGAAGAAGGAGCCGGACCGCAGCCTGTTCGACACCTATCTGTCCCGGCGCGACGTCGCCGCGGCCAAGTCGGTGGTCGACTTCGGGCTGCACGCGATCGTCCCGCCCCGGGCGCAGCAGCCCGATGTCCTGGACGACCTGCGGCGGCTCGCGCAGGAGGGGGCGACGAGCTGGAAGTTCTTCATGGCCTACCCCGGGACCCAGATGGTCGACGACGGGGAACTCCTGGAGGGCTTCGAACTGGCCCTGGAATACGGCGTACTGCCGATGGTGCACGCCGAGAACGGCCACATGATCGTACGGGAGACCCAGCGGCTGCTGGCCGACGGCCGGACGGCCGAGATCTTCCACGCGTCCGCCCACGGCCACGACTCCGAGGCGGAGGCGGTGCACCGCGCCGTGGTCCTCGCCGAGTCGGTCGGCGCACCGCTGTACGTGGTCCACGTCTCCAGCTCCGCCGCGGCCGACGAGATCAGCCGGGCCCGCGCCGCCGGGGCAAGGGTGTGGGGCGAGACCTGCCCGCAGTACCTCGCGGTCGCCTACGAGGACTACGCCGAGCTGGGGGAGAAGGCCGCGGCCTACCTCTGCTCCCCGCCCATCCGGGAGCGCGGCAACCAGGAGGGGCTGTGGAAGTCCCTGGTCACCGGGGCGATGTCCACGGTGGCCACCGACCACGCCGGCTTCTGCATGCACCAGCCCGAGGACCTGCCGCCGCAGAAACTGCGCAGCCCCGGCTACTTCCCGAAGGTGCCCAACGGCGTCCCCGGCATCGAGGACCGGCTGATGGTGCTGTGGGAGACCGGGGTGGCGAGCGGCCGGTTCGACCCGTGCCGGTTCGTGGACCTGGTCGCCACCCGCCCGGCCAAGCTGTTCGGCATGTTCCCGCACAAGGGCGCGGTGGCCGTGGGCGCCGACGCCGACCTGTTGGTGTGGGACCCGGCGGCCGAGCACGTGATCACCGCGGCCGGCAGCCACATGCGCACGGACTACAACCTGTACGAGGGCATGCGGGTCACCGGCCGCCCGGTACGCGTCTTCTCCCGGGGCGAGCAACTCGTCGGCCCCGACGGCGGCCCAGGCGGTGGCCTCGACGCAGCGGCGGGCCGGGGGCGCTTCCTCACCCGGGGCAAGCCGCACCTGCACTGAACGTGCACGGACACCTGCGCTCGACTGCCGAGCGCTGACAACTCACCGCCCCGGGCCGTCGGGCCCGGGGCCGGCCCCTCCAGCCGGTCGCGGCCGGCCGGAGAGCATCAACCCTGACACGTGACACCACCGACGCGGGCCCGCGCTGCGGCACCGCGGGCGCGTCACGTCACGCAACGCAAGAACGGAGCGGTGACTCGATGAGACTTCCCCTGGGCATCCACGTGGGCGAACGACTGAGCCTGGAAAGCACCTACTGGCAGGCCGAACTGGCCGACCGCAGCGGCTTCGAGTCCGTGTGGGTCGCCGAGGGCAGGCTGGCGCGCGACGGCATCGTGCCGGCCGCCATCATCGCCAGCAGGACCCGCAACGTGAAGATCGGCACCGGCGTCGTCAACAACAAGAGCCGGAACGCGGCCTTGATGGCGGTCACCTTCAAGACCCTGGACGAGGTCGCCCCCGGCCGCGCGATCCTGGGCATCGGCGCCTGGTGGGAGCCGCTGGCCACCAAGGTCGGCCAGCCGCTGAAGAAGCCGATCAGCTCGATGCGCGAGTACATCACGGTGCTGCAGAGCTTCTTCCGCAACGAGGTCGTCTCCTTCGAGGGCGAGTTCGTGCAGATGCGCGACGTCCGCTTCGACAGCATGTACCGGGAGAACAAGCCGGTCGACATCCCCATCTACATCGGCGCGGTCGGCCCGAAGATGCTGGAACTGGCCGGGGAGATCAGCGACGGCGTGCACATGGACTTCCTCCTCCCGCCCTCCTACATGGTGGGCGCGAAGGAGGCGATCAACCGGGGCGTCGCCAAGCGGACCGACGGCAAGGCCGGGATCGACCTCACCCAGATCGTGTCGTGCAGCGTCAACGACGCGGACCCCCAGGAGGCGATCGACGCCTGCAAGGCGTTCCTGACCCTCTACCTGGCGCAGCAGCCGCACATCGCCGAGCACTGCGGCGTGGAGCGCGAACTCGTCGACCGCATCCAGGAGATCGCCGGCTGGCCGGCCACGCCCGAGGCGATCAAGAAGGCCATGCCGCTGGTCCCCAACAGCCTGGTGCAGAAGGTCACCGCGTGCGGCAGCACCGACCAGGTGTTCAGCAAGCTGATGGAGTACCACGAGGCCGGGGTGCGCTGCCCGATCATCTCCACCCTGGGCGACAAGGAACAGACCCTGACCCGGCTGGCCCAGGCCGCGAAGGACTGAGGGCGATGGACGACACCTCACGTACCGGGATCGCCGTCGTCGGCGGCACCGGCCCCCAGGGCAAGGGCCTGGCCTACCGGCTCGCCCGCGCCGGCCACCGCGTGGTGCTGGGCTCGCGCGACGCACAGCGCGCGGCCGACGCGGCCGACGAGCTGCGCGCGCTGCCGGGCGTCGCCGCGCCGATCACCGGCGCCTCCAACGAGGACGCCGCCCGGGATGCCGGGATCGTGCTGCTCGCCGTCCCGTACCAGGGCCACGCCGAACTGGTCGCCTCGCTCGCCGACGCCCTCGCCGGCACGCTGGTGATCTCCTGCGTCAACCCGCTGGGCTTCGACAAGGCGGGCCCGTACGGCCTGTCCGTGCCGGCCGGGAGCGCCGCCGAAGAGGCCGCCGCGATCGTTCCGTCCGCGACGGTGACCGGCGCGTTCCACCACCTGGCCGCCCCGCTGCTGCTCGACCCCGAGGCCGATCTCAGCCACGAGGACGTCCTCGTCTGCGGGGACGACGTGCGGGCCAAGGCCCGGGTGCTGGCACTGGCGGCCGATGTCACCGGCGGCCGTGCGGTGGACGCCGGCCGGCTGCGGCTCGCCGCCCAGCTCGAACCGCTCACCGCGGTTCTGATCTCCGTCAACAAGCGTTACAAGACCAGGTCCGGCGTCGCCCTGACCGGCCTGACCCCTGCTGCCGTGAAGGAGGTGCTGGCATGAAGCTCGCCGCAGTCCAGCTCCGGGCCACCGATGACCGGACCGAGACCATCGAACGGGCCGGCGACCTGGTGGACGCCGCCGCAGACCAGGGCGCCGGGATCGTCCTGCTGCCCGAACTGTTCGCCGTGCCGTTCGTCCAGCCCGACCCCGACCCCGAGTACTTCCGGCTCGCCGAGCGGCTGGACGGGCCGTCGAACTCGATGGCGGCCGAACGCTCCCGCCGGGCCGGGATCACCGTGGTCTCCTCCGTCTTCGAGGAGGGGGACGTGCCGGGCGTCTACTACAACACCGCCTGCACCTACGTCCGCGGCGAGCTGAAGTCGGTCTACCGCAAGTCCCATCTGCCCTACTCCAACGGCTTTCCGGAGAAGTACTACTTCCGCCCGGGCGGCCAGGAACCCGAGGTGGTGGACACCGGCGAGACCGGCGTCGGCACGATCATCTGCTACGAGCGGCACTTCCCCGAGCTGAGCCGGATCGTCGCCCTGCGCGGCGGCTCGGTGCTCTGCGTGCCCGTGGCGTCGGCGAGCGTGCCGATGCGCGAGGTGTTCCAGCTCGAACTGCGCGCCCACGCCGTCTTCAACGGGATGTTCGTCATCTGCTCCAACCGCGTCGGCAAGGAAGGCGTCAAGGAGTACTTCGGGCTCAGCGCGATCTACGGCCCGGACGGCGACATCCTCGCCGAGACCGCCGACGAGCGCGACGACATCGCCGTCGCCGAGGTGGACCTGGCGCGCGTGGCGGCGACCCGGCGCAACCGGCCCTTCCTGCGCGACCGTCGCCCCGAGCTGTACGACCGGCTCACCGCGATGGGGCCGAGCGCGCCATGACCACGCGATGGATCGCGCTGGTGCCGGCGAAACCCCTGGCTCGGGCCAAGACCCGGTGCGTGGAGCTGAGTCCGGCCGGCAGGCGCACCCTGGCCGGCGCCATGCTGACCGACGTGGTGCGCCGGCTGCGGGACGTGCCCGCCGTCCAGTCGGTCGTCGTGGTGGCCACCGACCCCGAGGCGACGGCCGTCGCCCTCGCCTCGGGGGCCGTGACCGCCGGATCACGGCACGCCCACGACCTCAACGGCGAGGTCGCGGACGCCCTCGCGATGACCGGCACCGGCGCCGCCCCCGGCACCGGCCTCGCCGTGGTCATGGCGGACCTGGCGGGAGCGCGCACCGCGGACTACCAGGCGGCGTTCGCCGAGGCCGCGCCGTACGAGCGCGCGCTGGTCGCGGACGCCGACGGCACCGGCACGACGATGCTCGCCCTGCGCGACCCGGCGGACTTCCGGCCGTTCCTCGGCCCCGGCTCCCGCAGGCGGTTCCTCGCCGCCGGCTACCACGGCCTGGACGTGGGACCCGCGTCGCCGCTGCGCCGGGACGTCGACACCGTCGGCCAGTTGCTGTCCCTCGACCCGGACACCCTCGGTCCGGCCACCCGGCGCTGGCTCGCCGCCCACCGGCCGGCCGCAGCGCAGCCGCGTACCCACGCGCGAGCGCACGAACGAAGGGTCGTGGTGCGGTGAACCGCCTTTCCGACCACCCCACCCGCTCGGCCATGAACCGGGCGCTGCGCCGGGCCACCGACGCGGCGACGCTGGACGCGGCCGAGGCCGAGGTCCTGCTGCACGCGCGCGGCGACGACCTCGACCGGCTGTGCCGGTCCGCAAGCCGGGTACGCGACGCCGGACTCGCGGCCGTGGGACGGCCCGGCGTGGTGACGTACTCCCGCAAGGTGTTCGTCCCGCTCACCCGGCTGTGCCGCGACCGCTGTCACTACTGCACCTTCGCCACCACCCCCGGGCACCTGCCCGCGCCCTACCTCGGCCCCGACGAGGTGCTGGAGATCGCCCGTGCGGGGGCGGCGGCCGGCTGCAAGGAAGCGCTGTTCACACTCGGCGACCGCCCCGAGCAGCGCTGGTCCGCCGCCCGCGAGTGGCTCGACGCGCACGGCTACGACGACACCCTGAGCTATGTGCGGGCCATGGCGATCCGGGTGCTGGAGGAGACCGGCCTGCTGCCGCACCTCAACCCCGGTGTGCTGTCGTGGACCGACCTCCAGCGGCTGAGGCCGGTGGCGCCGAGCATGGGGATGATGCTGGAGACCACGGCGACCAGGCTGTGGTCGCAACCCGGGGGACCGCACTACGGCTCGCCCGACAAGGAACCTGCGCTGCGGCTGCGGGTGTTGGAGGCCGCCGGCCGCAGCAACGTGCCGTTCACCACCGGCATCCTCATCGGCATCGGGGAGACCCCCGCCGAGCGGATCGACGCGCTGCTGGAGATCCGCCGGATCTCCCGGGCCTACGGCGGCATTCAGGAGGTGATCGTGCAGAACTTCCGGGCCAAGCCCGACACGGCGATGCGCGACGCACCCGACGCCGGCCCGCAGGAACTGGCCGCCACCATCGCGGTGGCGCGGCTGCTGCTCGGCCCGGCGGCCCGGCTCCAGGCGCCGCCGAACCTGGTGGGCGAGGAGTTCGCACTGATGCTGCGGGCCGGCATCGACGACTGGGGCGGGGTCTCCCCGGTGACCGCCGACCACGTCAATCCGGAGCGCCCCTGGCCGGCGGTCGAGGAACTGGCCGAACACAGCGCCGCCGCCGGATTCACCCTCCGCGAGCGCCTGACGATCTACCCCGAACACCTCAAGCGCGGCGAGTCGTGGCTGGACCCGCGGATCGCCCCGCACGTGGCCGCACTCGCCGACCCGGAAACCGGCCTGGCAGCCGAAGGGGCGCTACCCACCGGCCTGCCGTGGCAGGAACCCGAGACACCTCTGGCCGCCACCGGCCGGACGGACCTGTTCACCACGATCGACTCGCAGGGCCGCACCACGGACCGGCGGGAGGACTTCGACTCGGTGTACGGGAACTGGGCGGCCGTGGCGGCGGCCGTACCGCAGGCGGCGCGGGCGCCCGCCCGGCCGACCGGCCCGCAAGTGGAGCGGCTGGGAAACGAGTTCGCCGCGGCGCTGCGTGCCGCCGAGGCCGATCCCGCCGGACTGGCCGACAAACCCGCGCTGACGCTGCTGGGCGCCAGGCCCGGAGCGGAGATCGAGGCACTGGCCGCGCTCGCCGACCGGCTGCGGGCCGAGGCGGCCGGCGACGAGGTCACGTACGTCGTCACCCGCAACATCAACTTCACCAACGTCTGTTACACCGGCTGCCGTTTCTGCGCCTTCGCGCAGCGCCGTACCGACGCCGACGCGTACACCCTCTCCCTGGAGCAGATCGGCGTGCGGGCCGAGGAGGCGTGGCAGGTGGGGGCGAGCGAGGTGTGCCTGCAAGGCGGTATCCATCCCGACCTGCCGGGCAGTGCCTACTTCGACATCGCCGCCGAGATCAAGCGCCGGACGCCGGACCTGCACCTGCACGCCTTCTCGCCGATGGAGGTCGTCAACGGCGCGACCAGGATGGACCTTTCGGTACGGGAGTGGCTCCAGGCCGCACGGGAGGCGGGAGTCGACTCGCTGCCCGGCACCGCCGCGGAGATCCTCGACGACGAGGTGCGGTGGGTGCTGACCAAGGGCAAGCTGCCCGCCGCGAAGTGGATCGAGGTGGTCAGCACCGCGCACGGTCTGGGCATACCGACAACGGCGACGATGATGTACGGCCACGTGGACACCCCGCGCCACTGGGTCGACCACATCCGGCTGATCGGCCGGATCCAGCAGGAGACGGGCGGCTTCACCGAGTTCGTGCTCCTGCCGTTCGTCCATACCAACTCCCCGGTCTACCTGGCCGGGATCGCCCGCTCCGGGCCGACCGCCCTGGAGAACCGGGCGGTGCACGCCCTGGCGCGCATCCTGCTGCACGGCAGGATCCGCAACATCCAGACGAGTTGGGTGAAACTGGCACGCGGCAGCGTCCTGGACGCGCTGCGCGGCGGGGTCAACGACATCGGCGGAACGCTGATGGAGGAGACCATCAGCCGGATGGCAGGCTCCCAGCAGGGCAGCCACAAGTCCGTCACCGACCTGGAGCGGCTCGCCGCCGAGGCAGGCCGGCCGGCCCGGATGCGGACCACGACGTACGGCACGGTGAGCGCCGAGCGGGAGGCGGTGGCCCGGGCACATGACGGGCTGCGGCCACCGGCCGGCGCGACGCTTCCCCTGGTCAGCCCGTAGCTCAGCTCGTGGCGGGTCGCCTGTTCAGCCCGTGCCGGCGCCCGCGCGATCACGCCCCGCCGAACCGTTGACGAGCCCATAACCGCCTTCTAGCATGAACCAACAGTTCACTGAGTGATCCGACGCGGCGGCGGGCCGAGAGGTGCAGGTCCCTCCCCGGACCCGCGTCCGACGGACACGGAGAGTGCCTGAGCGCAACTGCGGGCAACAGCATGGCGATATCACCCTCGGCGACGGGCAGTTGGGCGCCGTTGCCGTACGCGGGATCGGACGGTGTACGCCGGACGAGCCGGCCTTCCCTGCCAGGATGGTCGGATTCCGCAGTGGTCTCGACCTGACAGACGGAGGAACAATGGCACCCAGTGAAGCAGGGCTCGTCCGGCGGACGATCTGGCTCCTGCGCACGGTTGCGGCGCACCCTGACGGGGTCGGGCTGAGCGAGATCGCCCGGGAGTCCGGGATTCCCAAGGCCACCTGCTACCGGGTGCTGACCGTGCTGGAGCGCGAGAGCTGGCTGAACCTGGACCCGGTGACGCGTCGCTACCGGGTCTCCCTGGGCCTGCTGTCCATCGTGGGCGGCCTGCTGGACAGCGGCGGGTCCTACGGGCACATGCGCGACGTGCTGCGCGAACTGGCCAAGGAGACCAAGGAGACCGCGGGCTTCGACGTCATGCTCGCCCCGAACGTGATGGTCGTCGCCCAGGTGCCCGGCCCCTCACTGATCGGGCAGACCCTCAAACCCGTGCCGCGCACCCAGCCGGTATGGGCCACGTCCACGGGCAAGGTCCTGCTCAGCTCCCTCGACCCGGACACCGTCCGTGCCGAGTTCGGAGCCGAGTTCGAGGCCAACGCCCCCGAGCAACTCGGTGGACTCGACGCGTTCATCGAGTCCACCGCCGAGGTGCGGGCCCGCGGCTACGCGGTCGCCTACGACGAGCTGGAAGTCGGCGCGGCCTCCGTCGCGGCCCCGGTCCGCGTCGGCGCCACCACCGTGTACGCGGTGTGGATCGGGGGACCCACCTACCGGCTGACGCACTCGCGGATCGAGGAGGTCGCCGAGTCCGTGATGAAGGCGGCCCGGCAGCTCAGCGAACTGCTGAGCGTCACCGGCATAGACCTGCCCACGGCGCTCACCGGGCACTAGCACTGCCCCGTGGGTGCCGTCACCCCACTGCCGTCACCGCCCGAGCGCGGTCGCGGCGAGATCGAGGAGGAACACATGGCCGCACTTCGAACCCAGCTCGCAGCCGCCCGTGAGGTCGCGGACCGCACACCCAAGGGCCTGTACATCGACGGCGAGTGGCGTCCGTCCCGCAGTGGTTCGACCGTCGCGGTCGAGGACCCGGGCACCGGTGCGGTGATCGCCGAGGCCGCCGACGCGGCCGAGGCGGACGCCCAGGACGCGCTCGACGCCGCGGTGCGGGCACAGGCGTCCTGGGCGGCGACTCCTCCCCGCGAGCGCGGCGAGGTGCTCCGCCGCGCCTTCGAGACGATCCTCGCCCGCAAGGACGACCTGGCCAGGCTGATGACCCTGGAGATGGGCAAGCCGTTCGCCGAGTCCCAGGCGGAGGTGGCCTACGCCGCCGAGTTCCTGCGCTGGTTCTCCGAGGAGGCGGTCCGTATCGACGGCGGGTACATGACCGCGCCGGGCGGCGGCTCCCGGGTGGTGACCATGCGGCAGCCGGTCGGCCCCTGCCTGCTGGTCACACCGTGGAACTTCCCCATGGCGATGGGCACCCGCAAGATCGGCCCGGCCCTGGCGGCCGGCTGCACCGTCGTCGTCAAACCGGCCAAGCAGACCCCGTTGTCGATGCTCGCGCTGGTCGACATCCTCCGCGAGGCCGGCGCGCCGAGCGGTGTGGTCAACGTCTTCACCACCAGCCGCTCCGGCCAGGTCACCGAGCACCTGCTGCGCGACCCCCGGCTGCGCAAGCTCTCCTTCACCGGCTCCACCCCGGTCGGCCGCGCCCTGCTCGCCCAGGCGTCGCAGAACGTGCTGCGCACCTCCATGGAGCTCGGCGGCAACGCCCCGTTCCTGGTCTTCGCCGACGCCGACCTCGACGCTGCGGTGGAGGGCGCTTTCCAGGCCAAGATGCGCAACACCGGCGAGGCGTGCACGGCCGCCAACCGCTTCTACGTGCACTCCTCGATCGCCGACGAGTTCGGCCGCCGGCTGGCCGAGCGGCTGGCCGGGCTGCCGGTGGGCCACGGCCTCGACCCGGACAGCCAGGTCGGCCCGCTGATCGACGCGAACGCGGTCAAGAACATGGCGGCCCTGGTCGCCGACGCCTCCGCGGCCGGTGCCACCGTCCTGACCGGCGGCAGCGCCATCGAGTCCGGCGGCCACTTTTTCGCGCCGACGGTCCTCGGCGGGGTGCCGCTGGGCGTCCAGGCGCTCAGGGAGGAGATCTTCGGCCCGATCGCCCCCATCGTCACCTTCGACGACGAGGACGCCGCGGTCGCCATGGCCAACGACTCCGAGTACGGGCTCGCGGGATACCTCTTCAC
>NZ_JACEGK010000123.1:0-16086 GCF_056859195.1 Streptomyces sp. NH27 | reverse complement strand
TGTCGCAGTTGATGCCGTTCATGTTGCGGACGTGGATGTACATGTCGGGGGTGATGTACTCCATTACGAAGCTGACGACGACGGCGCCGCATCTGCTGCGGATTCTGCTGGATGTGAATCCGGCGGCGGTGTACATCGATCTGATGCGGTTCGCGTTGATCGACAGTGTGACGGCGGCGCAGATGCCGGCGCATGTGTGGCCGATGGCGGTGGCGTGGGCGCTGATCGCCGGGGTGGGCGGGTACATCTGGTTCTGGAAGGCGGAAGAGTCCTATGGCCGTGGCTGAGCAGCCGGCGCTTCCGCCGGTGCAGGTGAGTCGTCCGAAGGTGCCGACGGTGATCGTGGAGGACGTGAACATCGTCTACACGGTGTACGGGGCGGGGACGGGTAAGGGGAGCGCTTCGGCGGCGCTGGGGCGGATGTTGTCGAAGAAGCGTCGGTCGTCGAATGTGCGGCGGGTGCATGCGGTGAAGAACGTGAGTTTCACGGCGTATCGCGGTGAGGCGATCGGGATCATCGGATCGAATGGTTCGGGTAAGTCGACGTTGTTGCGGGCGATTGCGGGGTTGTTGCCGCCGGAGTCGGGGCGGATCTATACGGATGGGCAGCCGTCGTTGCTGGGGGTGAACGCGGCGTTGATGAACGATCTGACCGGGGGCACGAATGTGGTCCTGGGCGGGTTGGCGATGGGGATGTCGCGGGATGAGGTGCGGTCCCGGTACAAGGGGATCGTGGACTTCTCGGGGATCAATGAGAAGGGTGATTTCATCTCGTTGCCGATGCGGACGTATTCGTCGGGTATGGCGGCGCGGTTGCGGTTCTCGATCGCCGCGGCGAAGGATCATGATGTGCTGATGATCGACGAGGCGTTGGCGACGGGTGACCGGGCGTTCCAGAGGCGTTCGGAGTCGCGTATTCGTGAGTTGCGCAAGGAGGCGGGCACGGTCTTCCTGGTCAGTCACAGCAATGCGTCGATCCGGGACACCTGCGAGCGGGTGATCTGGCTGGAGCACGGTGTGATGCTGATGGACGGTCCGACCGAGGACGTACTGACCGCTTACGAGGCCAAGACCGGCAAGTGACGTGATGTCGGGGACCGCGCCGCCCGCCGGCCGGTCCCCTGTCGTCCGCCCTGCCCCGGCCCGCCCTGCCCTGCCCTGCCCTGCCGTACTCTGTCCCGCTCTGCCCGGCTCGGTACCCCCTGCCCCGTGCAGGACCGGGGGCGGGAAGATATTCGGAAAACCCGATCCCCGCCGGATGATCTGGCGGGGATCTGTTGTTGTTGCGGAGGTGTGTTGTCGCCCGCCGATCGGGGCGCGCCCCCGGCGTACGCCGGGTGGGCCCCCGACGTAAGCTGTACCGGTGCTGGGAGCCTGCCGATGATCGATACCCGGGTCCGGGTGTCCGCGAGTGAAGGTGCGGCGTGTCCGAAATGGGAAGTTTCGACGGGGCAGTGTAGAACGGGGGATGTGGCGGCCATGAAGATCGGGACCATCCTGTTCCGGGGCACGTTCGCCGCCTGTGCGCCGGGAAGCCCGCGGTGACCGGGGACGTCACCTCCCGGGCCGTCCTGGACAAGGCCGCGCGCGAGAATTTCCCGGTGGCACCGGTGTTCCTTCCGCGTGCCTGGCGACAGGACCTGATGGCCGTTTACGGGTTCGCCCGTCTGGTGGACGACATCGGCGACGGCGACCTGGCCGACGGCGGCCGGCCCGACGCGGTCCGGCTCGGCCTGCCCCCCGAGGCCGCCGACGACCGGATGGCGATGCTCGACGCCTTCGAGGCCGACCTGCGCCGGGTGTTCGACGGCACCCCCGAGCACCCGCTGCTGATCGCCCTGCGCCCCACCGTCCAGCGGCACCGGCTGACGCCCGAGCCCTTCCTCGGCCTGATCGCCGCCAACCGGCAGGACCAGCAGATCAGCCGGTACGCCACCTATGACGACCTGCTCGCCTACTGCGAGTTGTCCGCCAATCCGGTGGGCCGGCTGGTGCTCTCCATCACCGGCACCTCCACCCCGGAGCGGGTCCGGCGCTCGGACGCGGTGTGCACCGCGCTCCAGATCGTGGAGCACCTCCAGGACGTCGTGGAGGACCTCGGCAGGGACCGGGTGTACCTCCCGGCGGAGGACATGAAACTCTTCTCCGTGGACGAGGCCGATCTCGCCGCACCGAGCGCGGGGGAGAAGGTGCGCGAACTGGTCGCGTTCGAAGCCGCGCGGGCCCGTGACCTGCTGGGCGAGGGCGGTGCCCTGGTCCACAGCGTCCGTGGCCGGCTCAGACTGCTGCTCGCCGGATTCGTCGGCGGCGGCCGTGCGGCATTGCGGGCGGTGGAGGGTGCGGGGTACGACGTGTTGGCGGGTTCGCCCAAGGCCACCAAACCCGTCCTGCTGCGTGAGGTGGGGTCGACATTGCGAAGAGAGGGGTGACCCGGACCGTGAACGGTTCCGCGCACACGTCCGGACAGGTGCTTGCTGCATACAAGTACTGTGAGACCGTGACCGGCCACGAGGCCCGCAACTTCGCCTACGGAATCCGCCTGCTGCCCATGGCGAAGCGTCAGGCGATGTCGGCGGTCTACGCGTTCTCCCGGCGGGTCGACGACATCGGGGACGGCGAACTGCCGCCCGACGAGAAGCTGCGCCGGCTGGAGGAGGCCCGCACCCTGCTCGACCGGGTCGAGGCCCGCGAGGTCGAGGAGGACGACACCGATCCGGTCGCCGTCGCCCTCGCCGACGCCTCCGCGCTCTTCCCCATCCCGATGGGCGGCCTGGGCGAACTCATCGACGGCGTCCAGATGGACGTGCGGGGCGAGAGCTACGAGACGTGGGACGACCTGGCCGTTTACTGCCGCTGTGTGGCGGGAGCTATCGGTAGGGTCTCATTGGGCGTTTTCGGTACCGTGAATGGGCACGATCATGCACGTGCCGCCGAATACGCCGACACGCTCGGCCTCGCTCTGCAACTTACCAACATCCTGCGCGACGTCCGTGAGGATGCCGGGAACGGACGCACGTACCTGCCTGCCCAGGACCTGGCCAAGTTCGGTTGCGCCGAGGGTTTCCACGGTGACACCCCGCCGGCCGGCTCCGACTTCGCCGGGCTGGTCGAGTTCGAAGTACGCCGGGCCCGGGCGCTGTTCGCCACCGGCTACCGGTTGCTGCCGATGCTCGACCGCAGGAGCGGCGCCTGCGTCGCCGCGATGGCCGGCATCTACCGCAGGCTGCTGGAGCGGTTCGCCGCCGACCCCGAGGCGGTGCTGCGCGGCCGGGTCTCGCTGCCGGGCCGGGAGAAGGCGTATGTCGCGGTCCGCGGTCTGGCCGGACTCGACGCCCGCCGTACCGCCCGTACTCCCGCCCCCGTCGCCGATCCGCGGAGGGACGCGTGAGACCGACCCGCGTGCACCCAGCGGGTCCCACCGCGCAGTACGCTCCATCCACCTCGTTCGCCATGCCATCAGCTCAGCCCGCCACACCCGCCCCGTCCCCGCGGCAGGTGCAGTCCCCGCGGTTCGTCCCGCACCCGCCGTCCGACCGAGCAACCTCGTTGACGCGCACTGCGTCACCTTCCGCGACGGCCCGCCGCACCCCGCCTGGTGCGGCCCGAGGAGAGCGCGCATGACGACCACCCGATCCGGCCCGGAAGCCGGCCCAGCCGGCACCGTGGCCGACAGTCCCGAGCCCGCCCGCGGACGGCGCGGCGCCGTCGTGGTCGGCGGCGGCCTGGCCGGGGTGACCGCGGCGCTCGCGCTCGCCGACGCCGGGGTCGAGGTGACCTTGACCGAGGCCAGGCCGCGCCTCGGCGGCCTGGCCTTCTCCTTCAAGCGCGGCGAGTTGACCGTCGACAACGGCCAGCACGTCTTCCTGCGCTGCTGTGCCGCCTACCAGTGGTTCCTGGACCGGATCGCGGCCCGCGACCTGGTGACGCTTCAGGACCGGCTGGACGTACCGGTATTTGACGCCGACACCGGGAAGCTCGGCCGGATCGGCCGGGTGGCGCTGCCGGTTCCGTTGCACCTCGCGCCGAGCCTGCTGCGCTATCCGCACCTGTCGATGGCCGAGCGCGCCTCGGTCGGGCGGGCCGCGCTCGCGCTGCGTGCCCTGGACCTGGCCGACCCGGCGCTGGACCGCGTCGACTTCGGCAGCTGGCTCGCCGAGCGCGGCCAGTCCGCCCGTACCATCGAGGCGCTGTGGGACCTGGTCGCGGTGGCCACCCTCAACGCCACGGCGGACCAGTCCTCGCTGGGCCTGGCCGCGAAGGTGTTCAAGACCGGGCTGCTGTCCGAGCCGGGCGCCGCCGACATCGGCTGGGCCTCGGCCCCGCTCGGCGACCTGCACGACGGCCGGGCCCGCGCGGCGCTGGACGCCGCGGGAGTGCGGGTGCTGCTGCGGGCCCGCGCGGTCGCCCTGACGCCCCGTCCGAAGGCCGCGGACGCGGCCGCCGACGGCGGCGCGGGACGTGACGTCGCACACGCCGGGTGGTGCGTGGACGTCGAGACCGGACCCGGCCGCGGCGAGCAACTGACCGCCGGCACCGTGGTGTTGGCCGTGCCGCAGCAGGAGACACACGAACTGCTGCCGGCCGGTGCGCTGGAGGAGCCGGAAAAGCTCTTGCGCATCGGTACCGCGCCGATCCTCAATGTTCATGTGATCTACGACCGGCAGGTGCTCCAGCAGCCGTTCCTGGCGGCGCTCGGCAGCCCGGTTCAGTGGGTCTTCGACCGCACCCGGAGCTCCGGGCTCACCGGCGGCGGCCAGTATCTGGCGGTCTCCCAGTCCGCGGTGCAGGACGAGATCGACCTGCCGGTGGCCGAGTTGCGCCGGCGCTACCTGCCCGAGCTGGAGCGGGTGCTGCCCGCCACCCGCGGCGCCACCGTCCGCGACTTCTTCGTCACCCGCGAACGCACCGCGACCTTCGCGCCCACCCCGGGGGTGGCCGCGCTGCGCCCCGGGCCCGCCACGCGCGCCCCCGGCCTGTACCTGGCCGGTGCGTGGACCGCCACCGGCTGGCCCGCGACGATGGAGGGTGCGGTGCGCAGCGGCCTGCACGCCTCCCGACAAGCTTTGTCCGCCCTTGGACTGCCCTGCGAATACGGCGTACTGGAGGCGGCATGAGTGCAATTGGTGCGACAAGAGGAGAGAACGTGACCGCTGACAGCGTGATCGCGCTGCTGGAGAACGGCCGCATCCTGACCACCCCCGTGCTTCGCGCGGCCGTGGCACGGCTCGCCCCGCCGATGGACACCGTCGCCTCGTACCACTTCGGGTGGATCGACCAGGCCGGCAGGCCCGCGGACGGCGACGGCGGCAAGGCGGTGCGTCCCGCGCTGGCCGTGCTGTCCGCGCAGGCCGCGGGGGCGCCCGCGGAGACCGGTGTGCCCGGAGCGGTCGCGGTGGAGCTGGTGCACAACTTCTCGCTGCTGCACGACGACCTGATGGACGGTGACGAGCAGCGCCGGCACCGCGACACGGTGTGGAAGGTGCACGGCCCGGCCCAGGCGATCCTGGTCGGCGACGCGCTCTTTGCGCTGGCCAACGAGATCCTGCTGGAGCAGGGCACCGCCGACGCCGGCCGGGCCACCCGCCGGCTGACCACCGCGACCCGCAAACTGATCGACGGTCAGGCCCAGGACATCTCCTTCGAGCACCGCGAGCGGGTCACCGTGGCGGAGTGCCTGGAGATGGAGGGCAACAAGACCGGTGCCCTGCTGGCCTGCGCCTCCTCCATCGGGGCGGTGCTCGGCGGCGCGTCGGAGTCCGACGCGGACGCGCTGGAGGAGTACGGCTACCACCTGGGGCTGGCGTTCCAGGCGATCGACGACCTGCTGGGCATCTGGGGCGATCCGGCCACCACCGGCAAGCAGACCTGGAGCGATCTGAGGCAGCGTAAGAAGTCCCTGCCGGTGGTCGCGGCGCTCGCCGCCGACGGTCCCGCGTCGGAGCGGCTGGGTGAACTCCTGGCGGCGGACGCGAAAAACTCCGGATTGATCGAAACTGATGCCTTCAGTGAGGAAGAGTTTGCCCTGCGTGCGGCGTTGATCGAAGAGGCAGGTGGTCGGGAGTGGACGTCTCAGGAGGCCCGGAGGCAGTACACGACGGCCATCGCCGCACTGGACAAAATGGACATGCCTGAAGAAATCCAACGTAAGCTCGTGGGCCTGGCGGATTTTGTGGTGGTCCGCGAAAAGTAAACAGACAAACGTGGAGCGTATGACGTCGCCGGTCTCACTTATGTGACGGCGGACGGCCGCCCCCAACACCGCAGAAGTCTCAACTGCAAAGGGGAAGCCATGACAGCGACGACCGATGGCAGTCCAGGGACGCCAACCCACCGGACACCTTCGGCCAGTAGCGCCTCGGAGCCGGAGCCTGTTCCAGCCGGCGATACAGAGGCGGCGGCGCAGCGTGCCGTGCAGCGCGCCGCAGACCATCTCCTGGCACGGCAGCACCCTGATGGATGGTGGAAAGGCGACCTCGAAACAAACGTGACGATGGATGCCGAGGACCTGCTGCTGCGGCAGTTCCTCGGCATCCGCGACGAACACGTCACCGCGGCCTCGGCTCGCTGGATTCGCTCCCAGCAGCGCGAGGACGGCGCCTGGCCCACCTTCCACGGCGGTCCGGGCGACGTTTCGGCCACCATCGAGGCGTACGTCGCGCTGCGGCTGGCCGGGGACGACCCGGCCGAGGCGCACATGGCGCTGGCCGCCAAGTGGTCGCGCGGCGAGGGCGGGGTGGCCGCCAGCCGGGTCTTCACCCGGATCTGGCTCGCCCTGTTCGGCTGGTGGAGCTGGGACGACCTGCCGGAGATGCCGCCCGAGGTCATCTTCCTGCCCAAGTGGATGCCGCTGAACATCTACTCGTTCGGCTGCTGGGCCCGGCAGACCATCGTGCCGCTCACCGTCGTCTGCGCCCACCGGCCGGTGCGCCCGGCGCCGTTCGGCATCGACGAGCTGCATGTCGACCCGAGCCGGCCCTACCCGAAGCAGCGCCGGAAATCCATCACCAGCTGGGACGGCGTCTTCCAGCGGCTCGACCAGGTACTGCACGTCTACCGCCGGTTCAGCCCCCGGATGCTGCGCCGCAGCGCGATGAACGCGTGTGCCCGCTGGGTCATCGAGCGCCAGGAGGCCGACGGCTGCTGGGGCGGCATCCAACCGCCGGCCGTCTACTCGGTGATCGCCCTCCACCTGCTCGGATACGACCTGGACCACCCGGTGGTCAAGGCCGGACTCGACTCGCTGGATCGTTTCGCCGTCTGGCCCGAGGACGGCATGCGGATGATCGAGGCGTGTCAGTCCCCGGTCTGGGACACCTGTCTTGCGACCATCGCGCTCGCCGACGCCGGCGTCCCCGCCGACCACCCGGCGCTGGTCAAGGCCGCCGACTGGATGCTCAGCGAGCAGATCACCCGCCCCGGCGACTGGTCCGTGCAGCGCCCGCAACTCGCGCCCGGCGGCTGGGCGTTCGAGTTCCACAACGACAACTACCCGGACATCGACGACACCGCCGAGGTGGTGCTCGCGCTGCGCCGGATCGACCACCCCGACCGGGCCCGGCTGGACTCCGCGATCGACAAGGCGGTGCGCTGGAACGTCGGCATGCAGTCGAGGAACGGCGCATGGGGCGCCTTCGACGCCGACAACACCAGCCCCTTCCCGAACCGGTTGCCGTTCTGCGACTTCGGCGAGGTGATCGACCCGCCGTCGGCCGACGTGACCGCGCACGTGGTGGAGATGCTGGCCGCGCTCGGCCTGGAGCACGACGGGCACACCCAGCGCGGCATCGACTGGCTGCTGCGGGAACAGGAGGACAGCGGCGCCTGGTTCGGCCGCTGGGGGGTCAACTACATCTACGGCACCGGCTCGGCCGTCCCGGCGCTGGCCGCGGCCGGGCTCGCCCCGGACCACCCGGCGATCCGCCGGGCCGTCGACTGGCTGCACGAGGTGCAGAACGCCGACGGCGGCTGGGGCGAGGACCTGCGGTCCTACACCGAGCAGGAATGGGCCGGCCGCGGGCACTCCACGCCGTCGCAGACCGCGTGGGCGCTGATGGCGCTGCTGTCGGCCGGCGAACGGGACACCGAGTCGGTCGAGCGCGGAGTGCGCTGGCTGGCCGACACCCAACTGGCGGACGGCTCGTGGGACGAGCCGTACTTCACCGGCACCGGCTTCCCGCGCGACTTCTCGATCAACTACCACCTGTACCGGATGGTCTTCCCGCTGACCGCGCTCGGCCGCTACGCCCGTGCCGAACCCTTCGGCGCCGGCCACCCGGCGGCCTCGGCCGGCCCGTCCGCCGTGATCACGTCGGGCACCGGCACGGCCAGCACCGGCATGCCCAGCCCCACCATCATCCCGAGCACCGGAAAGGGGGCCTAGTTCGTGGGCCGTCCCCGACCCCCGCTGACCGTGGTGTGCGCCCTGCCGATCGAGCGCTTCGCGCTGCGCAGGGGCACCGCCAAGAATGCCGCGGAGTTCCCGGTCACCGTGCTGCGAACCGGCATGGGACCGAAGAACGCGGAGCGGGTCGTCGCCCAGGCCCTGAAGGACCCGGCGCTGCACGGCGGTTCCGTCCTGACCACCGGCTTCTGCGCGGGGCTCGCCCCCGGCATGCGGCCGGGCGACGTCGTCGTCTCCGACGACGGGCACGAGAGCGCGACGCTCGCCGCCGCGCTCAAGGCCGCTCTCGCGGACCGGGGCCACACCGTGCACACCGGCACACTGGCGGAATCCGATCATGTCGTGCGGGGCGCCGAGCGCACCGCACTCGCGGCGACAGGTGCCATCGCCGTGGACATGGAGTCGGCCGCGATGCGCCGCGCCGCTCTCGCCGAGGGCGCGCACCGCATCGCTGCGGCCCGCGTCGTCGTCGACACGCCCGAGTTCGAACTCGTCCGTGTCGGAACGCTTCGCACCGGGATCATCGCATTCCGAGTGCTCAGAGATCTTGTTCCCGCCTTTCTCGATTGGCACCGCACTACCGCGCTCCCCTGGAGGTGAGCTAGATGGCCATGCCGCTCCGTCAGACCGTCCGCGTCGCGTCATACCTCTTCGAACAGAAAATGGTTAGGCGTCGCGAAAAGTTCCCGCTGATCGTCGAACTCGAACCGCTCTTCGCCTGCAACCTCAAATGCGAGGGCTGTGGCAAGATCCAACACCCGGCCGGGGTGCTGAAGCAGCGCATGCCGGTGGCCCAGGCGGTCGGGGCGGTGCTGGAGTCGGGCGCGCCGATGGTCTCCATCGCGGGCGGCGAGCCGCTCATGCACCCCCAGATCGACGAGATCGTACGCCAGCTGGTCGCCCGTAAGAAATACGTATTCCTCTGCACCAACGCCCTGCTCATGCGCAAGAAAATGGACAAGTTCACACCGTCCCCTTACTTCGCGTTTACCGTGCACATTGACGGCCTGCGCGAGCGGCACGACGAATCGGTGGCCAAGGAGGGCACCTTCGACGAGGCCGTGGAGGCGATCAAGGAGGCCAAGCGGCGCGGCTTCCGGGTGACCACCAACTCCACCTTCTTCAACACGGACACCCCGCAGACGATCATCGAGGTGCTCAACTTCCTCAATGACGACCTCGAGGTCGACGAGATGATGCTCTCGCCCGCGTTCGCGTACGAGAAGGCGCCCGACCAGGATCACTTCCTCGGCGTCGAGCAGACCCGCGAGCTGTTCCGGAAGGCGTTCGGCGACGGCAACCGCAAGAAGTGGCGGCTCAACCACAGCCCGCTCTTCCTGGACTTCCTGGAGGGCAAGGCGGACTTCCCCTGCACCGCCTGGGCGATCCCCAACTACTCGCTCTTCGGCTGGCAGCGCCCCTGCTACCTGATGGCCGACGGCTATGTGGCGACGTACCAGAAGCTGATCGACGAGACCGACTGGGACAAGTACGGCCGCGGCAAGGACGAGCGCTGCGACAACTGCATGGCCCACTGCGGCTACGAGCCCACGGCCGTACTGGCCACCATGGGTTCGCTGAAGGAGTCCATCCGCGCCGCCCGGGAGACTGTCGCGTCCAACCGCGCGAAGTGACCAGGCCGTAATCGGGTACGAGCCATCGGCGACGGCGCAGGCCGCGCCGGTGGCTCGTACCCGCACTGCCACCGGCCGGTCAGCGGCCGGCGATCCACCGCAATCCCGGCAGGAACGAGGTCCACACATGTCGATGCTGGAGAACATCAAAGGCCCGCGCGACCTGAAGGCACTGCCCGACGGCCGGCTCGACGAACTCGCCTCCGACATCCGTCACTTCCTCGTCGACGCGGTCGCCAGGACCGGCGGCCACCTCGGCCCCAACCTCGGCGTGGTGGAGCTGACGATCGCGCTGCACCGCGTCTTCGACTCACCCGCCGACCGCATCCTGTGGGACACCGGCCACCAGTCCTACGTGCACAAACTGCTCACCGGCCGGCAGGACTTCTCCAAACTCCGCAGCAAGGGCGGCCTGTCCGGCTACCCCTCCCGCGCCGAGTCCGAACACGACGTGATCGAGAACAGCCACGCCTCCACCGTGCTCGGCTGGGCCGACGGCCTCGCCAAGGCCAACGAGGTCCGCGGCAGCGACGACCGCGTGGTCGCGGTCATCGGCGACGGCGCGCTCACCGGCGGCATGGCCTGGGAGGCGCTGAACAACATCGCCGCCGCCAGGGACCGCCCGCTGATCATCGTCGTCAACGACAACGAGCGCTCCTACGCCCCCACCATCGGCGGCCTGGCCAACCACCTCGCCACCCTGCGCACCACCGACGGCTACGAGCGCTTCCTGTCCTGGGGCAAGCAACTCCTCCAGCAGACCCCGGTGATCGGCCAGCCGCTCTACGAGTCGCTGCACGGCGCGAAGAAGGGCTTCAAGGACGCCTTCGCGCCGCAGGGCATGTTCGAGGACCTGGGGCTGAAGTACCTCGGCCCGATCGACGGCCACGACATCGCCGCGGTGGAGTCCGCGCTGCGCCGCGCCCGCCGCTTCCACGGCCCGGTGCTGGTGCACTGCCTCACCGAGAAGGGCCGCGGGTACGCCGCCGCCGAGCAGGACGAGGCGGACCACTTCCACACCGTCGGCGCGATGGACCCGCTGACCTGCCGGCCGCTCGCCCCCTCCCCAGGGCCGTCGTGGACCTCGGTGTTCGGCGAGGAGTTGGTGGCCATCGGCGCCGAGCGGCCCGACGTGGTCGCCATCACCGCGGCCATGCTCCAGCCGGTGGGCCTGACGAAGTTCGCCGCCGCCTACCCGCACCGCGTCTTCGACGTCGGCATCGCCGAGCAGCACGCCGCGACCTCGGCCGCGGGCCTGGCCACCGGCGGGCTGCACCCGGTCGTCGCGGTCTACGCGACCTTCCTCAACCGGGCCCTCGACCAGGTGCTGATGGACGTCGCGCTGCACAAGTGCGGCGTCACCTTCGTCCTGGACCGGGCCGGGGTGACCGGGGTGGACGGCGCCTCGCACAACGGCATGTGGGACATGTCCATCCTCCAGGTGGTGCCCGGGCTGCGGATCGCCGCGCCGCGTGACGCCGACCAGTTGCGCGCGCAGCTGCGGGAGGCGGTCGCGGTGGACGACGCGCCCACCGTCGTCCGCTTCCCGAAGGAGACCGCGGGGGAGGCGGTGCCCGCACTCGACCGGGTCGGCGGCGTGGACATCCTGCACCGGCCGGCCGAGGGCCTGCGGCCCGATGTGCTGCTGGTCTCCGTCGGCGCGCTCGCCGGCACCTGCCTGTCGGTCGCCGAGTTGCTGGCCGGGCGCGGCATCGGCGTCACCGTGGCCGATCCGCGCTGGGTCAAGCCGGTCGACCCCGCGCTGGCCGAACTCGCCGCCGGGCACCGGATGGTGGCCGTCGTCGAGGACAACGGCCGTGTCGCGGGCGTCGGTTCGGCGATCGCCCAGGCGCTGCGCGACGCGTCCGTCGACGTGCCGCTGCGCGACTTCGGCATCCCCCCGCAGTTCCTCGCGCACGCCAAGCGGGGCGAGGTGCTGGCGGACATCGGGCTGACCCCGGCGGAGATCGCCGGGTCCGTCGGCGCGTCCTTCCTGCGGCTCGCCGCGCGCACCGGGCCGGGGGTCGAAGCCGACGGTGCCGAGGCGGCCGTTCCGGCGGGCGGCGGTGGTGCCGTACCGGGCGCCGGCTCCGTACCCGGAACCGCACCCGGAAGCGCATCCGGGACCGTACCGGGGCAGGCCGACCCGGCCGGTTCCGACGCCGCGAGACCGGCGCATACTTCGGGTGGCAGCACCCCACGCACGCGAGGAGCAGGTGAACGATGACATCGTCCGACCCGACGCCGCAGCCCGGCACCGCGGTCCCCGGTGCGCAGCCGAAGGGGTTCGACCTGGGCACCCTGCTCGCGGAGCGGGGCGGTGAGCGGTATGACCTGCACACCAAGCACCTGAACCACCAACTGCCGCGGATGCTGCACACCATCGGCTTCGACAAGTACTACGAGCGGGCCGAGGGCGCGCACTTCTGGGACGCCGAGGGCAACGACTACCTGGACATGCTCGCCGGGTTCGGCGTGATGGGCGTCGGCCGCCACCACCCGGTGGTCCGCAAGGCGCTGCACGACGTGCTGGACGCGGGACTGCCGGACCTGACCCGGTTCGACTGCCAGCCGCTGCCCGGACTGCTCGCCGAGAAGCTGCTCGCCCACACCCCGCACCTGGACCGGGTGTTCTTCGGCAACAGCGGCACCGAGGCGGTCGAGACCGCGCTGAAGTTCGCCCGGTACGCCACCGGCAAGCCCCGGGTGCTGTACTGCAAGCACTCCTTCCACGGCCTGACCACCGGCTCGCTGTCGGTCAACGGCGAGGAGGGCTTCCAGGACGGCTTCGCACCCCTGCTGCCCGACACCGAGATCGAGGTCGGCGACCTCGACGCGCTGGCCCGGGAGCTCAAGCGCGGCGACGTGGCGGCGATGATCGTCGAGCCGATCCAGGGCCACGGCGTGCACATCCCCCCGGCCGGCTACCTGCGGTCCGCCCAGTCGCTGCTGCGCGCGCACAAGGCGCTGCTCATCTGCGACGAGGTGCAGACCGGCATCGGCCGCACCGGCCGCTTCTACGCCTATCAGCACGAGGAGGGCGTCGAACCCGACCTGCTCACGGTGGCGAAGACGCTCTCCGGCGGCTACGTCCCGGTGGGCGCGACCCTCGGCAAGGACTGGATCTTCAAGAAGGTCTACTCCTCCATGGACCGGGTGCTGGTGCACTCGGCCAGTTACGGCTCCAACGCACAGGCCATGGTGGCCGGCCTGGCCACGCTGTCGGTGGTCGAGGACGAGCAACTGGTCGAGAACTCCCGGCGGATGGGCGACCTGCTGCGCACCCGGCTGGCCGCGCTCGTCGACGAGTACGAACTGCTGAAGGACGTCCGCGGCCGCGGGTTGATGGTCGCGGTCGAGTTCGGCCGGCCCAAGTCGCTGAAACTGCGCAGCCGTTGGACGATGCTCCAGGCCGCGCGCAAGGGCCTGTTCGCCCAGATGGTGGTGGTGCCGCTGCTCCAGCGGCACCGTATCCTCACGCAGGTCTCCGGGGACCACATCGAGGTGATCAAGCTGATCCCGCCGCTGGTCGTCGACGAGGCGGACATCGACCGCTTCGTCAACGCGTTCACCGACGTCATGGACGACGCGCACGGCGGCGGCGGCCTGATGTGGGACTTCGGCCGGACCCTGGTGAAGCAGGCGGTGGCCAACCGCTGACGGCCCCCACCCGGTGGCGCCCGGAGTCCGGCGCCGCGGGGTGGCCGGTCCGCCGGCGAGGGCGGATCAGTCCGTCAGGAGGCGGGCCTGGAGGCGGGCGCGGGCCGCGGGGGTCAGGGCGAGGCCCTCCTCGAGGTAGCGGTCGACGGAGCCCCAGTGCTCCTCGATGGTGTCGAACGCGGCCCGCAGGTACTCGATCCGGGCCTCGAAGAGCGGGTTGAGCAGGTCGCGGACGGCCGGGTCGATCGCGGTGCCGGTGCTTCCGTCGCCGCGCACCACTTTGTAGCGGCGGTGCTGGGCGTTGCTCTCCAGGTAGTCCGCCTCGATCGCGGAGCGCTCCACCCCGAGGGCGAGCAGGATGATCGCCATGGAGGTGCCGGCCCGGTCCTTGCCGGCGGCGCAGTGCAGCAGCGCGGGCACGGCGGCGCGGTCCGCGGGTGCCACTGCCGCGGTCGCCGCCGCGGTGGCCGCCAGGGTGCTCGCCGCGGTTGTTGCCGGCTGCCGGTCCGCGGCCGGTTCGTCGTCGGCCGGCCCGGCGAGCAGGGCGAGCATGTGGCCGTGCTCAAAGGTGCGTTCGAGGACGAGCTTGCGGTAGGACGCCTCCATCCGCTCCGCGCCCCTGCCGTCGCCGAGTGCGGCGTGCAGCGAGTCGAGATCACCGTCGCGGACGGTCCGCCAGAAGCCCGCGTTCTGCGCGGGGTCGCTGAGCGGGAGGTTGACGTTGCGGGTGCCGGGCAGCGTGACGTCCGGGCCCTCGATCGCGATGTCGTCGCCGTTGCGGAAGTCGAAGATCGTGTGCAGCCCGAGCGAGGTGAGGAAGTCCGCGTCCTGCTCGTCGGCGTGCGCGAGGTGGCCGCTGCGGAAGAGCACCCCCGGCCGTACCCGTCGGCCGTCGGCGGTGGGCAGGCCGCCCACGTCACGGAAGTTGCGCACCCCGGTCAGCTGGGGTTCCGGGCCGGTCGCGGCGGACTGCCGCACTTCCTGCGTCACCGGTGCTCCTTTTCTCCTCGTCGAGGTTCTCTTCGTCGTGGGCCATGCCATGCGTTCGGCGTGCGCCGGCGCGTGTTCTGCGCGTGTTCTGCGCGTGGCGCGGATCGTCGTGAACTGCGCGTATCGCGCCGGACCGTGCCACCGCCGACGATACGGCAGCGCGGGCGACGACGTACCGACCGGTATGTGTCCGGCCGTATTCCATCTGCCGGCGGTTGTTTTCCGTCCGGCCGGGTGGGATGAATCACGTGCCGTCAACCCGTCCTTACGGTCGCGTAGGTCACAGCCCGAGGAGAAAAATGGTCCGACGTGGCTGACGATACGCGGACAGAAGACAACGGAGAGACCGACGAGGAACACCCGGCGTCGCGGGCGCCGACGAGCGGGCCGGGCCGCGTGCTCGCCCCGGCCGCGGCCGGGTTCGGGTCGTACGCGGCGGTGGGGGACAGCTTCACGGAGGGCGTCGGCGACCCCGGGCCCGGCGAGGCGTTCGTGGGGTGGGCCGACCGGCTGGCGGGGCTGCTCGCCGACCGCCGGGCCGGCGGGAGCCCGCCCGGCGACTTCCGCTACGCCAACCTCGCAGTGCGCGGCCGGCTGCTGGACCGGATCATCGACGAGCAGGTGCCCCGGGCGATCACGCTCGCGCCGGACCTGGTCACCTTCTGCGCCGGCGGCAACGACATCCTGCGCCCGGGCAGCGACCCCGACGCGCTCGCCGAGCGGTTCGAGGGCGCGGTCGCGGAACTGCGCGCGGTGGTCGGCACCGTGATGGTCTGTACGGGCTTCGACACCCGCGGGGTGCCGGTGCTCGGCCTGCTGCGCGGCAAGATCGCGACGTACAACGCCCATGTCCGGGCGGTCGCCGACCGCTACGGCTGCCCGGTGCTCGACCTGTGGTCGCTGCGGGCCATCCACGACCGGCGGGCCTGGAGCGACGACCGGCTGCACCTGTCGTCCGCCGGGCATGTCCGGGTGGCGCTGCGGGCCGCCCAGGTGCTCGGCCTGGAGCCGCCGGCCGACCCCGAGCTGCCCTGGCCGCCGGAGCCGCGCCGGCTGCCCGCGCAGGTCCGCCGGGACAACATCCACTGGGCCCGCGAGCATCTGGTGCCGTGGATCGGCCGCCGGTTGCGCGGGGAGTCCTCCGGCGACGACGTGCTGCCCAAGCGGCCGGAACTGCTGCCGCTGGAACCGCGCGGCTAGGACGGGGCCGGTCAGGGCCGCGCCGTGGGCGCCGGGCCGCTAGGGGCGGGTTGCCGGTGCCGATTCGCCATGGCCGGGGCTGCCGCGGCGGGTTGGGGCGCCGGCGCGCGGCCGGGTGCGCGGGCCGCGGGGGCGACCGGTGCGGCCGGTGCGGCCGCCGAATATGTCAATGGGGCGCATGGTGTGCGGCCAGTTCGGCCC
>NZ_JACEGK010000122.1:0-16133 GCF_056859195.1 Streptomyces sp. NH27 | reverse complement strand
TCATAGTCTCCACGCCACAGAATCGACGTTAGTTTTCACATTCACGGATGATCATCTTCACGCCGTAGATGGTGTGAAAGGAGGACGTGCCTGTGCCCGCACTGCGGCCGTACGCCCTGCGGTGCGACCACCGCACCACCCCGCTCGGAATCGACGACCCCGCCCCGCTGCTGTCGTGGCGGCTGGCGTCCGACCTGCGTGGAGACGCGCCCGTTGCGTACCGGGTCCGTGTCGCCGAGCGGGCGGAGGACCTGGCGGAGGGCGGTCGACCGCGGTGGGACAGCGGCCGGGTCGAGGACACCTCCGCGATCGGCGCGGGCTACGCGGGACCCGCGCTGCGCGCAAGGACCCGCTACCACTGGCGGGTCGAGGTGTGGTCCGCGCTGGCGGCGGAGGCGGCTCCCGCAGATGCCGTCTCCTGGTTCGAGACCGGGATGACGGTGCCGTCGCAGCCGGCGGACCGGAGCCGGCCCGGCGCACCGGAGTGGCACGCCTCCTGGATCACCCACGACCCGAACCCGATCGAGGTGATGGACGCACCGACCGAGGGCGAACTCGCCCTGGACGCCCACGGCCTGGCCCCGTGCCCGCTGCTGCGCCGCACCTTCTCCGGCGCGCCCGGCTCGCCCGGCGCCCCCCTCGTCCGCGCCAGGCTGTACGTCAGCGCGCGCGGCCTGTACGAGATACGCCTCAACGGCACCCGCGTCGGCGACGCCGAACTCGCCCCGGGCTGGACCGACTACACCCGCCGCGTGCAGTACCAGACGTACGACGTCACGGAGTTGGTCGACAGCGGCGAGAACGTCCTGGCGGCGACGATCGCCGACGGCTGGTGGAGCGGCTTCGTCGGCTTCGAGCCGCGCCGGGCGGGCGCGCACTACGGCACGTTCCCGCAACTCCTCGCCGAACTGCATCTCACCCACGCCGACGGCAGCGTCCGCACGGTCGTCACCGACGGCACCTGGGTCACGCACACCGGGGCGATCCGGTCCGCCGATCTGCTGATGGGCGAGTGCCACGACCTGCGACGGGCCCTGGACGGCTGGGAGTTGCCCGGCTTCGACGCCGGCGACTGGGCGCCGGCCTTGGTCGTGGACGCCGAACACCGGCTGCTGGTGGCGTCCGTCGACGAACCCGTCCGGGCGATGGCCGAGATACCGCCGGTGTCCGTCACCCGCGTCTCCCCCGGCACGCACATCGTCGACTTCGGCCAGAACCTCGCCGGGCGGATACGGCTCGGCGTCGAGGCCCTCGCCCCCGGCGCCCGGGTGGTCATCCGGCACGGCGAGGTGCTGGACGGCAAGCAGCGCCTGTACACGGCCAATCTGCGGACGGCCGCGGCGACGGACGTACTGATCGGCGACGGGCGCGGGCACATCGAGTTCGAACCGCGGTTCACCTACCACGGCTTCCGCTACGCGGAGATCAGCGGCATACCGGAGCTGAGCGCCGACGCCGTGGTGGCCGTCGCCCTGCACAGCGACACCCCCTGGGCGGGTTCCTTCGACTGCTCGGACCCCGACATCCGCCGGCTGCACTCCTGCGTCGAATGGGGCCAGCGCTCCAACTTCGTGAGCGTGCCCACCGATTGCCCGCAGCGCGACGAACGGCTCGGCTGGCTGGCCGACGCGCAGGTCTTCCTCCCCACGGCAGCGCTCAACGCGGATGTGGCGGCCTTCTTCACCAAGTGGCTGCGCGATGTCGACGACGCGCGGACGCCCGACGGCGGCTTCACCAACGTCGCACCGCGCCTGGCCGGCGTCGCCGACGAAGGGGCCCCGGGCTGGGCCGACGCGGGGGTGATCGTGCCGTGGCACCTGTACCGGACCTACGGCGACCCGCGGTTCCTCTCCCGCGCGCTGGACGGGATGCGCGCGTGGGTCGCCCTGATCCACCGGCACAACCCCGATCTGATCTGGCGGCACCGGGTGGGCCCGCACTTCTCGGACTGGCTCGCCCCCGGCGTCCCCACTCCGCGCGAGGTCATCGCCACCGCGTACTTCGCGCACAGCGCCCGGCTCACCGCGCTGGCCGCGGAGGCGCTGGGACACCACGACGTGGCGACGGAACACCACCGGCTGGCGGCCACCATCAGGTCCGCGTTCGTGGCGCGCTTCGTCACCACCGAGGCCGCCGAAGGCACCGGGAACGCCGGGAACGCCGAGGACAGCGAAAGCACCGAAAGCACCGAAGAACAGGTGCGGTTGGCGGGCGACACCCAGACCGGTTACCTGGTCGCGCTCGCCTTCGGCCTGCTGCCCGAACACCTGGCGGACGGCGCGGCCCGCCGGCTCGCCGAACTCGTCGAGGCGGCCGGGCCCGCCCTGCAGACCGGCTTCGTCGGGGTGGCGCTCGCCGCACCCGTACTCGACGCGTACGGGCGCGCCGATCTGGCCCATGCGTTGTTGCGCCGCACGGAAGTGCCGTCGTGGCTCTTCCCGCTGCGGCACGGCGCCACCACCATCTGGGAGCGCTGGGACGGCTGGACGCCCGAGGGCGGCTTCCGGGCGCCGGCGATGAACTCCTTCAACCACTACGCACTCGGCTCCATCGGCGAATGGCTCCACCGCGGCGTCGCCGGTGTGGACCAGAGCGCGGACTCCGTCGCCTACCAGCGGCTGCGCATCCGGCCCCGGCCCGGCGCGCTCGGCCACGCGAGCGCCCGCTACGAGTCGGCGCGCGGCACCGTCGCGGCCGGCTGGCGGCGCGAGGGCGAGCGCCTGACCCTGCGCGTGCAGGTGCCGCCCGGCGCCACCGCCGACGTCTTCGTACCCACCACCGATCCGCGCTCGGTCCGCGAACTCGCCGCGGCGCCCGAGGACGGCGCCCACACCACGTTGATCGACACCGGCCCCGGCCACGCCCACTACCAGGTGGCCTCGGGTGCCTCCCACTTCACCGCGGCATTCTCTCCGGCGGCGCGACCGCCCGCCGGTCCCCAGGAGGAGGACACACCATGAGCACGGGTTCCCGCAGTCTGCCCGGCCGGGGCACGGTGAGCCGCCGAGGACTGCTCCGCGTCGGCGGTGGGGTCGCGGCCGCGGCCGCGCGCCCGTCGGTCCTCACGGCGGGTTCGGGTTCGGGTGGCTCAAGCGGCAAGGTGCGGGTGGTCGGTGTCGCCGACGAGCAACAGCCGATCACGGACCTGATCGCCGCCTACCGCAAGGGCCACACCGGCGTCTCGTTCAGCACGTCCTTCGCGCCCACCGACCAGGTGCAGACGGTGGTCCGCACCCAACTCGCCGGCGGCAACGCCCCCGACGTGCACGTGCTCTACCCGGGCAGCGGCAGCGCGATGTCCATGGTCGAGCTGGCCAAGGCCGGTCTGCTGGCCGACCTCGACGACCAGGCGTGGACCAGGACCATCCCGAAGAGCTTCGACGCCGCGTACCGCAAGGACGGCAAGACCTATCTCTACTCGGCCGGCAGCAGCGTCATCGGCGCCATCTACAACAAGAAGGTGTTCGCCGACGCCGGGGTGACGCCGCCTAAGACCTGGTCCGAACTGCTCGACGTCTGCGCCACGTTGAAGTCCAAGGGTGTCGTGCCGATCGCGCTCGGCGCGCAGACGCCATGGGTCACCCAGCTGATCACCTACGCGCTGGTCCCCAACGCGGTCTACGCCAAGGACCCCACCTTCGACGACCAAATGGCCGCGGGGCGGGCGAAGTTCGTCGGTTCGGGCTGGGCCGACGCGATGGGCAAGTACCTGGACCTGCAGAAGCGCGGCTACTTCAACGACCACCCCGACGGCACCACTTACGAGCAGCAGACCTCGATGGTCGCCACGGGCAAGGCGGCCATGGCCGTCCAGGTCTCCGCGGTGCTGGCCGAGTTCCGGCAGGCCGCGAAGTCCCCCGACGATCTGGGCATGTTCCCCTTCCCCGGTGGGGACGACGCGGCGAACCTGTGGATCCCGGCGGGCATCATGGTGGGACTCGGGGTGTCGGCGCGGGCGAAGAACGCGGCCAAGGCCAAGGCGTTCATCGAGTTCCTCGGCAAGCAGGAGAACATCAACGCCTGGGCGGCGGATGTCTCCGCCATCCCCTTCTCGCGCGACTCCAGCACCAAGATCGACCCGGTGCTGTCGGAGTTCCTGCCCATCATCGACGCCAACCACGCCGTGCCGTTCATGGACCAGCGCTGGCCCAACGCCGAGGTGCAGCCGGCCCACTTCGCCGCCGTACAGGACCTGCTCGCCGGCAAGACCGACGTCAACGGCGCGCTGGAACAGATGGACAAGGTGTACGGGAAGAAGTCGTGAAAGCACCTCGCATCGCACTGCCCCGGCCCGGTCGCCGCGACCCCACCGTGCCGCCGTGGATATTCGTGCTGCCCGCGCTGGTCGTGTACGCGCTCGTGGTGCTCTACCCGAGCATCGCGGGTGTGGTCTACGCGTTCACCGACTGGTCCGGCATCGGGTCGTTCTCGTTCGTCGGCCTCGCCAACTTCCATACCCTGCTGGGCGACGACCGCGCCCTGCAGTCCATCACCAACACGCTGCTGCTCACCGTCGCCATCGTCGTCGTGCAGAACCTGATCGGGCTGCTGCTGGCGCTCGGTGTGAACGCCAACATCAGGTCCAGGACGCTGCTGCGGGTGATCTTCTTCGCGCCCGCCGTGGTCAGCCCGGTGATGGTGGCGTTCTTGTGGAAGTACGTCTACAACCCCGACAACGGCGCGGGGCTCAACGGCGTCCTCGGCGCGGTCGGGCTCGGCGCTCTGCGCCAGGACTGGCTGGGCAACCCGTCGATCACGCTGTGGTCCGTGGCGGCGATGGTGGTGTGGCAGTACGCCGGCTACTCGATGGTGATCTTCCTGGCCGGGTTGCAGGACGTGCCCGCCGAACTCCTGGAGGCGGCGCGGATCGACGGCGCCGGCAGCTGGCAGCGGTTCCGCTACGTCACCTGGCCGCTGCTGGCGCCCGCACTGACCATCAACCTGATGCTGTCGACCATCGGCGGCCTGAAGCTCTTCGACCAGGTGTACGCCGCGACCAACGGCGGCCCCGGCACATCCAGCGAGACGCTGTCGACGGTGCTCTACAAGGAAGCGTTCGTGTACG
Source organism: Streptomyces sp. NH27 (assembly GCF_056859195.1). NCBI lineage: Bacteria > Bacillati > Actinomycetota > Actinomycetes > Kitasatosporales > Streptomycetaceae > Streptomyces > Streptomyces sp. NH27. Next base: position 11,068 of record NZ_JACEGK010000122.1, on the reverse strand, counting down.
GGAAGTTCGGCTACAGCACGGCCGTGGCGCTGGTCCTCGCGCTGTTCGTGGCCGCGGTCTCCCTGATCCAACTCCGTTATCTGCGCGCCCGGGAGGTCACCGCGTGAGTACCGTCACGGCCGGCGGGGTCAGCACCGGTGCCGAACGCCCCGTCGCGGCGCGCCGCAAACGGCGTCCCGGGTACGGGCGTTACCTCCTGGAACTGGTGATGATCGCGGCCGCCGTCGTCTTCCTGTTCCCGGTGTACGCCCTGATCACGCTGTCCCTGAAGAGCCCGACGCAGATCGCCGACTCCCCGCTGTCGCCGCCGACTTCGCCCACCTTCGACAACTTCGGCAACGCCTGGTCGTCGGCGTCGCTCGGCTCCGCCCTGGTGAACAGCGCGATCATCACCGCCGTCAGCCTGCTGCTGCTCATCGTCGTCGGATCGACCGGCGCGTACTACCTCGCGCGGTGCGCGAGCGGCCTCGGTTACGGGCTGTACGTCCTGTTCCTGCTCGGGATCATCCTCCCGTTCCAGCTCGGCATGATCCCGCTGTACAAGCTGGTCGACGACCTCGGCTGGCTCGGCACCTACCAGGGCATGATCCTGTTCTACACCGGCATCCAGATGCCGTTCACCGTCTTCCTGTACACCGGGTTCATCCGGGCGCTGCCGCGGGACTACGCGCAGGCCGCGCTGATCGACGGCTGCGACCACCGGCAGGCGTTCACCCGGATCGTCTTCCCGCTGCTGCGGCCGATCACCGGCACCGTGATCATCCTGAACGCGGTCTTCATCTGGAACGACTTCTTCACCCCGCTGCTGTACCTCGGCGGTTCCGGCAAGGAGACCGTGCCGGTGGCGATCTTCTCGTTCGTGGGGCAGTACGTCTCCGACTACGGCCTGGTCTTCGCCGGTCTGGTGCTCGCCGCGCTGCCGATCCTCGTCATCTTCCTGTTCCTCCAGCGCTACGTGATCAAGGGGTTCGCAGGTGGCCTCAAGGGCTGACGGTGCGGCATGACAGACAACTCCCTCTCGGCAGAACCCCCGGCGGATCTCCTGGCGGCCCTCCCGGCGGGCATCGCCGCGGTCCTCGCCGAGCACCCGAGGGCCTTCTCGCCCACCGCGATCTGGTGGTGGAGCGGGGAGCGCCTGGACCGGGCCCGGCTGCGCGCGCAGCTCGAACGGTTCGCCGAGGGCGGGGTGTTCAACCTCGTCATCCTCAACCTGGCACCTTCGGGGCCGCTGTTCGGGTCCGACGCCGACGACCCGGCGTTCATGACCGACGCCTGGTGGACGCTGCTCGACGGCGTGTGCCAGGACGCGGCCGAGCTGGGCGTATTCCTCTGGTTCTACGACCAGTTGGGCTTCTCCGGGGCCGACATGCAAGCGCGTCTCGTCGACGAACAGCCGCAGTACGCAGGGCGCGCGCTGGCGCGGGTGCGCGCGGTCGTCGACGGTGACGGCGAGCTGAGCTGCCCGGCACAGGCGCAACCGGTCGGTGGCCACGCCGAACCGCTGGACGAGGCAGGCGAGGTGACCGGCCCCGCCCTGCCGCTCACCCTCGACGGGCGTACGGTGCGACCGCCGGGACCCGGCCGCTGGCGGCTGACGCTCCATCACCATGTGGCGCTCGGTTTCGACTACCTCGGCACCGAGGCGTGCGCCACGCTTCTCGACCGGGTGCACGGCGCCTTCGAACGGCATCTGGGCGACCGGCTCGGAACCGTGGTCGCCGGCTCGTTCCAGGACGAACTGCCGTCCCTGCCCACCTGGTCGACCGGGTTCGCCGCGGGCTTCCGGCGGCTGCGCGGCTACGACCTCGTACCGCGCCTGGACGCGCTGTACGAGGACGGCGCGCGCCCGGACGCCGGACGGATCCGGCACGACTACCAGCTGACCCGCGCCGAACTGGCCGAGGAGGCGTTCTTCCGGCCGCTCGCCGGCTGGCACGAGCGGCACGGGCTGCTCGTCGGCTGCGACCAGCAGGACCCCGCCCGCGCCGGACACCCGGTCGGCGGCGTCGAGTTGTACGCCGACTACGCCAGGACGCACCGCTGGTTCTCCGCGCCGGGCTCCGACCACCACGGCGACGCCCGTATCCACTCCTCGCTGGCGCACCTGTACGGGGGCCGGCGCACCTGGATCGAGGCGTTCCACTCCACCGGGTGGGGCGGCACGCTGGAGGAGACGTTCGACTGGCTGCTGCCGTGGCTGCGCGCCGGCGCGACCCTCTACAACCCGCACGCGGTGTACTACACGACCAAGGGCGGTTGGTGGGAGTGGGCGCCGCCGGGCACCGACTGGCGCCAGCCCTACTGGCGCCACCACCGGGTCTTCGCCGACGCGGTGACCCGGCTCTGCGCGATCCTGAGCCTCGGCCACCACCTGTGCGACCTCGCGGTGCTGTTGCCCACCACGACCGCGCAGGCCGGCACCGCGCTGGACGGCGTCTCGTCCGCCGCGGCGCGCGCGCAGGAGACGTATCTCGAACTCGTCGGCGACATGACCTGGTTCCGCACCAGGCCGGGGGTGCTCGACCGGCTCGGCCGCGACGCCGACGTGATCGACGACGCCTCCCTCGCGCGGGCGACGGTGCGCGGCGGCGGGCCGGACGGGACCCGGCTGTGCGTCGCCGAGGAGCGGTACGCGACGGTCCTGCTGCCCGCGTGCACCGTGCTCGAAGCGGACACCGCGTGGCGGCTGGTGGAGTTCGCGTCGGCCGGCGGACGGCTGGTCGCGCTCGGCGCCATGCCCGAGGAAGTCGTCGGCGCCGGCGCCGATGCCGCGCTCGACGCGCTGCGGGCGTGCTTCGCCGACGGCCGGGCCGTGTTCGTGCCCGCCACGGACCAACTGTCCGATGTACTGGCCGGTTTCCGCCCGGTCGTCGAGGCGACGGTCCCCGCGCTCGCCCGCCAAGTGGCCGACGCCACCGTGGTCTTCCTGACGGCCGCCGCCCCGCGCGCGACCCGGGCGGCCGTCGCCGCGCCCGACGAACGGGGTGCCGCTTTGGGCTGGCTCGACGCGCGCTACGACTTCGACCCGGGCCGCTACGCGCGCACCGCGCGGGTCAGGGTCCGTGACGTGGCGGGACCCGCGGTGCTGCTCGACCCGTTCGGCGGTGCGCCCCGCACCCTTCCGGTCGCGGCCGTCCCCGGCGAGCCGGGGTACTGCGAGGTCGAGGTGCCCTTCGACGCCGGTCCCGCCGCGGTGCTGGTGCTGCCCGCCGGTCGCGAACGGCCGCGGCTGCCGGAGGTGGTGGCCGCGCGGGCCGGCGGCTCGCTCACGATCCCCGAGGACGCGGACTGGGACATGCGTCTCGTGCCGACCGCCGACAACACCTGGGGCGACTTCGACCGCCCGGCCGCCGGGCCGGGTGGCCCGGGCGGCTCAGGCGGCCCGGCCCGCACCGAACTGCGCACGTTCCGCCACCGGGTGGAGGGTCCCGGCGAGGACGGCCTACGCGACGGGTGGGCGGCGCCGGGAAGCACCGCGGCTCCGGCCGAGCCGTCCGCGCACGCCACGTTCGGGCCGCACGCCGTGCTGCGCGGGGCGGACGGGGAGACCGTCAGGACCCTGGAGTGGTCGGACTCCCGCGGTATCCACAAGGACCCGGTGCACCGCGCGGTGCTGGGCCCCAAGGGCCATGTGCCCGAGGAGTTCATCCATGTCGGCCCGACGCCGGCGGGGGCGACCAGGCGGGTGGCCGTGGAACTGCTGCTGGCCGACGCCTTCGAGGGCCATCTGGCGATCGGCGCCGCCGCCGCGAAGTCGGTCCGGCTGGACGGGCGGCCGGTCGAGCTGGCGGACGGCGGCCATCTCGCCCTCGGCCAGGTGCGGTTGCACGCCGGCCGGCTGCTTCTGGAACTCGATCTGACGCCTGATCAGGACATCGATCTGCGCGCGCATGTGGCACTCGTCCGCGACGCGGAACGCTACCGGCGCCCCGAGTGGATCGCCGCAACTGCCGTGCCCGTCAAGGCGGGTGAGGGCTCGGGTGAGGGCGCGGGCGGCGCGGGCTCGGGCGCCGTACGGGTCGGTACGACGTTGTCGCTGTCCCGACCGCCCGCGCGCGCCGTGGTGCAGGTCGCCGCTCGTGGCCGGTGCGTGCTGCGGGTCAACGGTCAAGTGGTGGGCCGACAGGGCGGTTTCGACCCGTACGCCGAGCACGCCGTGCCGCGCGTGCGGCGCCATGACGTGGCAGCGGCCCTGCGGGCGGGCGACAACGAGATCGCGGTGGAGAGCGCGGGCGGGGACGACCTCGCCGTCCTGGTGGACGCGGTCTGCCACGACGACCGCTCGGCCCTCGTCGCCACCGCGCACAGCGATGCCACCTGGTGGGCGGAACGCGACGGCGAACGGCTCCCGTCGGTGGTCCGCCGCGCGCCGGCGGGCGACCCGGCGGCCCTGTACCTGCGCCGCCGGCCGCACCCGCTGCCCGGCGCCGCCTGGCTGGACCCGGACGCCGACGACGGCACCGTGGCACCCGTCGGATTCGCCGTGCCGGGCGCCCGGCCGCCGGTGGAGTGGATGTGGTTCGAACTTCCCCCCGGCGCAACCCGGTTGACGGTGGAGGTGCACGGCGGCGCCACGGCGTTCGTGGACGGCGAGGAGTGCGGCAGCACTGCGGGCACCGCCGGGCCGCACACCCTGACCGTCTACCCGGCAGCCGGCGGGACCCCCTCGGGCGTACGCTCCGCCGCGCTGCGGCTGACACCGGACCCCGGCCACGAAGGCGGCGCCGCCCTGGCCGGACCGGTGCGCTGCGAGGTCGGCCCCGGCCGGATCAGAACCGGCGACTGGGAGTCCCACGGCCTCGCCGAGTACAGCGGCGGCGTCCGCTACCGCCGGGTCGTCCAGCTGCCGCCCGACGCCGCGGCCGGCCGGATCTCCCTCGACCTCGGCCGGGTGCGCGGCACCGCAGAGGTGTCGGTCAACGGCGTCACCGCCGGGGTACGGATCTGCTCCCCCTACGTCTTCGACCTAACCGGACTGACGCCACCGGGCGCCAACACCCTCGAGATCACGGTGTTCGGCACCCTCGCCCCCCGGCTCGACGCAACAAGCCCCACCCACTTCGTCTTCCCCGGCCAACGCGTCTCGGGCCTGCTGGGCCCGGTCCGACTCCTCACCGGGCCTCGGGAGGGTGCCGGGCCGATCAGGTGAGTCGCCGGCGTGACAGCCGCGCTGGAAGGGCCGCCCGAGTGGCTACGTCCGACCGGGCGCCGGCCTACCGGCCGCTCGCGCTGTGAGGGCGCCTCGCGATCCGGGCAAGCCGCGAGCCGGATGACGGGTGCGGGTGCCGTCCACACCCGCGCCTGCGGTGCCGTGGAGGGCGCGTATCCGCGCGGCAGCGTCGTCACCCGACGCGACCAGGAAGAGCCGGCCCGGGTCGCCTCTGCTCCCAGGGCGGGCCCCATCCGCTCGCGCGCCGCCCCCACCGGCAAGGGCACCGCCCGACAGCCCCGCCCGACCGCGCCCGGGCGGGGCCGTACGACCGGGACGGGCGTTCAGAGGCGGCCGGCTCCCCTGGCGTCTGCCGGGCCGCGCCAGCGGTCACGGGCGCTCCCGACGCGGAACAGGTAGTCGGCGTACGCCTGTTCGTAGTGGGCGACGCCTGCCGGGTCCGGGTCGACCACCGCCTCGGGGGCCGTCCACTCCGCGATGTCCAACTGCCTTCCGAGGGTGTCCCCGTGGGCGGCGATCCCCGCCAACACCGCGCCGCGCGCGCCCGGTTCGGGTCCCCGTGCGACGCGCAGCGGGCGGCCCAGTACGTCGGCGAACAGCCGTAGCCACGCGGGGTTGCGGGCGCCGCCGCCGCAGACGGCCAACTGGCCGGTCAGACCAGCCGCTTCGAGGCAGTGGCGGGCGGCGAAGGCGATGGCCTCGCACATGGCACGGACCAGGTCGGCGCGGGTGGCCCGCAGGTCGAGCCCGGTGAACTCGGCGCGCGCGGTGGGATCGACGAAGGGCACGCGTTCGCCCGACGGCGACAGGTAGGGCAGCGCGGCGACGCCGCGGGCACCGCGCGGGGTGGCGTCGAGCAGTTCGGAGAGCTGGTCGTGGGTCGTGCCGGTCAGCCCGAGCACCCAGTCGAGCGCGACGGTGCCGGTCATCGCCGGCAGCGCCCGCATATGGCGATCCGCCCGGGCCGTGGCGAGGTGGAAGCCGACCGGGTCGTCGTCGAGGGCGACACGCTCCACGACGACCTGGCAGGCGAGGGTCGTGCCGACGATGAGGAGCCCGTCGCCCGGCTCGGTCACCCCGGCGCCCGTCGCGCAGGCCGGCAGGTCGTAGGGGCCGCAGGTGACGGGTGTGCCGTCCGGCAGACCCGCGCTGTGCCCGCGCGCCTGGCCGTACGGCAGGGTCGCGGCGATGGGCGGCAGCAGACCGGCGCGGTGTTCGAGGCCGAGGGCGGCGAGCGCGTCAGGGGCGTAGGTGCGGGTACCCGGGTCCAGGAAGGGCACGGATGCGTCGGACAGGTCGGTGCCGCGCTCGCCGGTCAGCCGCAGATGGATGACGTCCTTGCAGGAGGCGGCGGTGGTGGCCGCGTCGAGGGACTGCGGTTCCTGGCGGTCGAGCCAGGCCAGCAGCGGCCCGGGCGAGCCGGGGAAGAGCACGTTGCCGGTGCGCCGGTAGAGCCGGTCGGCGGTGCCGTCCGCCATCCAGCCGGCGACCAGCCCGCCGGCCCGGCCGTCCATCCAGGACATCGCGGGGCGTACGGCCCGGCCCTCGGCGTCCACCAGCCACAGCCCGTCGCCCTGGCCGGTGATGGCGACGAGCGCGGGGGCCTGTCCTTCGGTGACGGCGGCGATGACGCCGGTGGCGGCGCGCACCACCTCCTCGACGTCCTGCTCGACGTGCTCGCCCTGCCCGCCGAGCGAGATCGGCATCGATTCGACGCGCAGGGTCGTGCCGTCATCGGCGAAGGCCGCCGCCTTGGCGACGGAGGTTCCCATATCCAGTCCGACGAACACCGTGCGTTCCTTCCCTCGGCTGAAACACCTTCGGTTGACACACCTTCGGTTGAAGGGCCTTCGGTTGAAGGGCCTTCGGCTGAAACACCTGCACAGGACGAGGACTTCAAGCGCCGCAAACTTCAGGAGGCGCAAACTTCGGGCGGTGAGAACTTCAAGTGGCTTGCTCGGGTTGGAGCTTCGGGCGGCGGGAGCTCAGACGACGCGGTGGGCGAGCGGCTCGCCACGCAGGAACCGGCCCACCTCCGCGGCCGCGATCCGTGCGGCGTTGTGCGCGACGGAGGTGTTGGCGCCCGCCAGGTGGGGCGTCATGACCAGCCGGGGCGCGGTCCGCAGCCGCGAGTCCGGCGGCGGGGGCTCCACGCCGAACACGTCGAGCCCCGCGGCGGCCAGCCGCCCCGACTCCAGGGCGTCGCAGAGCGCTTCCTCGTCCAGCAGCGCGCCCCGCGCGCAGTTGACGACGACCGCGCCGTCGGGCAGCAACGCCAGTTCGCGGGCGCCGAGCAGCCCGCGGGTCTCCGGGGTGAGCCGCGCGTGCAGCGACACCACGTCGGAGCCGCGCAGCAACTCGTCGAGTTCGGCGACGGGTTCACCGGACGCGCGCAGCACCTCCTCGTCGGCGTACGGGTCGTACAGCCGTACCCGCGCGCCGAGCGCGGTCAGGGCGCGCGCCACCCGGCTGCCGACGGCCCCGCAGCCGATCAGCCCGACGGTCGCACCGTCGAGACCGGGACCGCAGTTGTCGTACGTGTAGAACTCGCCGGCCCAGCGCCCGGCGGCGAGCGCGGCGGACGTCTCGGGGATGCGGCGCATCGCCGCGAGCATCAGCCCGACGGTGTACTCGGCGGTGGCGGCCGCGTTGCGCCCGGGGGTGTTGCAGACCTGGACGCCGTGCTCCTGCGCCGCGTCGAGATTGACGTTGACCGGGCCGCCCCTGCCGATGACCACCAGCCGCAGCTCGGGGGCGCCTTCGAGGATCTTCCGGGTCACCGGCGCCATCTGGGTGACGCACACCTGCACCCCGCGCAGCGCGGTGATCATGGTGTCCTCGTCGCCTGATGCCTCGTCGACCTCGGCGACCCGGCCGAAGGGGGTGAGCGGCCACGGCAGCCGCAGCTCTTCGATGGAGTGACCGGTGCCGATCTCGGCCGTCAGCTCCCGGGTGAACAGGTCGGGGGCGACGAAGTGGTCGCCCGCTGCGAGGATTCTCATGGCCGAGGTCTCCTTCATGTTCTGGTCGGAGCGGTCTCGTAGGGGACACCGCTCTCGTCGAGGGAGCGCAGGACGCCGGGCGGGGTGCGGTCGTCGATCAGGATGAGGTCGAAGGTGGTGAGCGGGGCCAGCCGGTGCAGCGCGGTGCGCCCCAACTTGGAGTGGTCGATCATCAGCACGCTGCGGTTGGCCGCCTTGAGCATCGCCCGCTTGACCGCGACGATGCGCTGCTCCTGGTGGAAGGCGTAGTCGCCGTAGACCGACGAGGTGGAGACGAAGCACAGGTCCACCCGCAGCGCCTCGACCGCCTCCACGCAGGGCACGCCGAGGAAGGAGTCGTGCAGCCGGTCGTAGTCGCCGCCGAGCGCCATCAGGTGCAGCCCGCGCTCGTCGGCGAGCAGGTTGAGGGCTTCGAGGAAGTTGGTGACCACGGTGAGCGGTTCTATGCCGGGCAGCAGCCGGGCCAGTTCCAGCGCGGTGGTGGAGTCGTCGATCATGACGGACATGCCGGGTTCGATCAGCGTCGCCGCCTTCGCGGCGACGGCCTCCTTCTCGGCCCGCATCGTCTTCTTGCGGAAGGCCACGTTGCTCTCGAACACGCCGGACGGCTGGACCGTGACGCCACCGCGGAACTTGCGCAGGATGCCTTCCCGCTCCAGTTCGTCGATGTCGCGGTAGATGGTCATCAGGCTCACCCCGAACCGCTCGGCCAGATCGGACGCGGAGACCGAGCCCTCGGCCAGCACATGGTCCGACAGCTCGCGACGGCGCTGCGATGGCCCCCGGCGGTTCTTGTCCTGTGACATCCCTCGGTCCCGTTCCGATCCGTCGACCCGACCATAACAGTCTGCACTGTGGATATAACATTCAATCCTGATGTAGCGTTCGGCAGTGTTCACTACGCGCGGCGGTCAGGTCAACCCGTCGAGCGACCCGTCGAGCGGTCTCCCAGCAGGTGAGAGCCGAGTTACGGACCCGTCGTGACCCCGCGGGCGGACACCCGCCCAGGCTGTGGTCACGGTGTGAAAAGCGTCCCGCGACCACCGAGCGACGAACGAGAGGACCGGAGCCCGTGACGGACACACCCGACCAGGACCTGTGGCTGGGCATCGACCTCGGGACGCAGGGCGTACGTGCCCTCGCCGTGACGGGCGACGGCCGGGTGCTCGGCCGCGGCTCCGCCCCGCTCACCGGCACCCGGGACGGCAACCGTCACGAACAGCTCCCGTCGGACTGGTGGGACGGCGTCGGCGCGGCGGTCCGCGAGACGCTGCGCCCGCTGGAGTCCGCGCGGGTACGGAGCCTTGCGGTGTGCGGCACATCCGGCACCGTACTGCTCACGGACTCCCGCGGCACACCGGTGACCGCCGCGCTGATGTACGACGACAGCCGGGCGGCCGCCGAGGCGCGCTGCGCCCAGGAGACCGGCGCCGACGTGTGGGACGCCCTCGGCTACCGGATCCAGCCGAGCTGGGCACTGGCGAAGCTGCTCTGGCTCGTCCGCCAGGAGGACGGCGACGCGGCAACGCTCCGCGGCGCCCGGGTCTGCCACCAGGCGGACTTCGTCACCACCCGGCTCGTCGGGCGCCCGGTGCCGACCGACTCCAGCCACGCCCTCAAGACCGGCTACGACCTGCACGGCCGCAGCTGGCCCCGCGCCGTCCACGAGCAACTGGGCCTGTCCGGGCTGGACTTCCCACCGGTGGTGGCGCCCGGCACCGTGCTCGGCACCGTCTGCGCCGAGGCGGCCGCCCTGACCGGGCTCGCCGAGGGCACCCCGGTCGTCGCCGGCATGACGGACGGCTGCGCGGCCCAACTCGGCTCGGGCGCCTGGGACATCGGGCAGTGGAACACCGTCCTGGGCACCACCCTCGTGATCAAGGGCGTCACGGCGCGCCCGCTCGCGGACCCGGCCGGCGTGCTCTACAACCACCGCTCCGCCGACGGGAACTGGCTGCCGGGCGGCGCCTCCAGCGTCGGCGCCGGCGCGCTGACCCGGGCGTTCCCCGGAGCCGACCTGGCACAACTGGACCGCGCCGCCGCCGCGTACGAGCCGGCGAGCGTGCTCTCCTACCCCCTCGTGTCACACGGCGAGCGCTTCCCGTTCCTGGCCCCCGACGCCGAACCCTTCACCCTCGGCACCCCGGCCGACGACGGCGACCTGCACGCCTCGCTCCTTCAGGGCGTCGCGTTCGTGGAACGCCTGTGTCTTTCGTACGTAAGGCAGTTGGGCGCCCGGATCGAGGGGCCCATCGCCTTCACCGGCGGCGCCACCGGCAGCCCGTACTGGAACCAGCTGCGCGCCGACGTACTCGGCCGGCCGGCCACCATTCCCGAACAGGCCGACTCGGCCCTCGGGATGGCCGTGCTCGCCGCACACGGTGTCGCGTCCGCGGGCGGCTCCGGTGCGGCGGCGTGGTCGGCCCTACGGCCAATGGTGCGGGTGCGTACGACACTTGAGCCGCGGCCCGAGGTGAGCCGGCGGTTCGACGAGCCCTTCGTGGCGCTCGTGGACGAATGGGAACGCCGCGGCTGGCTCCCCGCGGAGTCGGCCGCCTACGCACGGGAGCACGGTTGACCACCACCGCCGCCACGACCCTCTTCCTCACCCGGCACGGTGAGACCGTCTGGCATGAGGAGAACCGCTACACCGGGGTCAGCGACATCGCGCTCACCCCGCGCGGGCTCGAACAGGCCGAGGCGCTCGGCGTCTGGGCGGCGGGCGCCCGGCTCGACGCCATCGTCACGTCCCCGCTGTCCCGGGCCCGGCGCACCGCCGAACCCGCGGCGCGGGCTGCCGGGATCGTGCCCGTCGTCGAACCGGACCTGCTGGAGGTCGACTTCGGCGTCGCCGAGGGCCGCACCCTGGGCGAGCTCCGGGCCTACCACCCCCCCC
>NZ_JACEGK010000121.1:0-16175 GCF_056859195.1 Streptomyces sp. NH27 | reverse complement strand
CGGCAGCCCCTCGAAGGCCACGAAGAGCAGCCGCCGCCCAGGAGTGTCGGCGCTGTCCGGGTCGCCGCGCAGCGACATCAGCGGACGCACCCGGGCGAGCAGGTCGCCCGCCCGGTCCACGCAAGTGCCGAACCGGTCGTCCGGCACCGTCCAGATGGCGTCGATGTCGCTGTACGGGTCGGCCGTGCCCGCCGCGAGGGACCCGCGCAGGTCCGCCCGGGCGCCGGGGCACGCCTCGGCCAGCACCTCCAGTACGTGGCGCGCCACCGCGGCACGCACCACGGGATCGAGCCCGGACACTTCGGTCATGCCAGCGCCTCCACGTAGACCCACAGCCCGCCCTCGCGGACGAAGCGGCTGTTCTCCCGCTGCTCGCCGTCCTGCCCGTGCAGCCGGTAGCGGGCCCGGAACTCGACGGTGCCCTCGGCGTGGAAGGCGCTGCCCCCGGTGGCGCCGAGGATGTCCAGGCCGGTCCAGCGCATCACCGGGTCGAGGTCCACGCCCGGCGGTCTGGTGGCGGCGGCCCAGGTGCGCAGCAGGTACGCGGCGTCGCCTACCGCGAAGGCGGCGTAGCGCGACCGCATCAGCCGTTCGGCGGTGGGTGCGGCCGCCTTCCCCGTGTGCAGGGCGCCGCAGCACTCGCCGTAGGCGGCGGGCAGCCCGCAGGGGCAGGCGGCGGCCGGCGCGAGTGCGGCGGCGGAAGCGGGGCGGTCGGCACGTGGCGGGCGGGAGGTACGGGCGGTGCGTCGCGGCATCCCCCGATTGTGCCGCAGACCGGGGCGCGCGGAACCACCCGGAAGGCCCGCGCCTGTTCGGCCCAGTAGGGGGTTTTGTCCGGCGTACAGCGGAAATGCGCTGACCATGGCCCGCCGCGCCCGCGGACCGCCCGCCCGCCGGTCCACCCGAGAGGACATCACCGTGAGTACCGCGCAAGAACAACCCACCGACCCGTCAGCGCAGGTCGCGGTCGTCATGGACAGCTGCGCGAAGGAGGACGCGCTCGCCGTCTTCGCCGCGCTCCAGCAGAGTTTCCCGTCCGACCGCGCCGAGGACGACAAACCCGCGGACGCGGAGGGCGGCCACCCCACGGTGTGGACGGCCACGTTCGACGTCTCGCGCACCCTGGGCCTGGCCGGCCCGGGCCGGCTGTCCGAGCCCGTCACCATCACCGCCCAGGGCGGCTACCTCGCGGTGGACCGGCTCCGGGAGGGCCTCGCGGAGGCGTTCGCGGTCCGCGTCGTCGGCACCGCCGCGGGCGACCAGGAGCAGGAGGCCAGGCTGCGGCTGGAGAACCAGTAGCCGTTCGGCCGCGGCGCACGCCGCGACCGTGACCGACGGACCCGGCATCGTACGGACCCGGCGCATCGTACGGACCCGGGCCCGCTTCGAAGCCGAGTGGCGCATCCCCGTTGCCGCTGCTGTTACGGCCGTCGCCGCCGGTACCGCCGAGCAGCAGCCGTACTCCCGCGGTAGAGCGGACCCGGCATCGTACGGACCCGGGCCCGCTCGTCGGGCTGTGCCCGTCAGCGCCCGGCGACCGCCTCCTCGACGGTGGCCACGGCGTTCTTGTCGAGCGCGACCCGGACCAGGGCGGCGGCCAGCACGGCCGGGTCGGCGCCGTCGGCGAGCCGCGCCAGGCGGGCGGGGGAGCCGGGCAGGCCGAGGAGCCGCGCGCCCTGGAGCGTCTTGGCGTCGAGATAGGGCGCCAGCTCGGGCCAGACGGCCTGCGCCTCGCGCAGGAAGATGTCCGTGCCGGCGGGGCCCAGACCCGGGAACTCCCGCAGCTCGCGGCGAACTTCGCCGACATCGCCGTTCGCGCGGGCGCGCATCTGTCGCAGGTCGCCGCCGTACTGCGCCCGCGCCAGCTCCGCGCCGTCGCCGAGCTGGGTGGCGGTCCGTTCGTCGTAGCGCCGGTAGCCGCCGCGGCCGAGCGCGTCGACGCGCTGCTGCCAGGTCGCCTCCGCCATCGCGCGCGGGCTGCGCAGGCCCGCCGCCGACAGCTCCCTCGCCGTGGCCACGGCGACGCCGGCCCGGATGCGGGCACTGAGCAGGCAGGCCAGCACGAGCAGCCGGTAGAGCGGCTGCGGGGCGTCGGCGAGACGGATGCCCGCCTCGTCGGCGTACGTACGGCCGTAGTGGTCGAGGAGCGCGCGCATCGTGGCGCGCTGAGTGGCGCGGGCCATGGTCCGTTCACCTCTCATCGGGTGCGTCGTCTTCGGGTACCCGGGCAGGCGCACGGCAACCAGCACGTCTCGTGACCACCTAACCGCCTGAGTGCGCGGCGCGGACCGTGGCCACGGTGTCGGCCTGGTCGGGGGTCTTGTCCTCGCGGTAGCGCAGCACCCGGGCGAAGCGCAGCGTCAGGCCCGCCGGGTAGCGCGGCGAGGTCTGCACCCCGTCGTAGGCGATCTCCACCACGAGCTCGGGCCGTACGGTCACCACGTGGCCGTCGTCGGAGACCTTGCGGGCCAGCAGTTGCTCGGTCTGCCAGTCCAGCAGGGCGTCGGTGAGGCCCTTGAAGGTCTTGCCGAGCATCACGAAGGAGCCGTCGTCGGCCCGCGCGCCCAGATGCAGGTTGGAGAGCTTGCCGGTGCGGCGGCCGTGGCCCCACTCGACGGCGAGGACCACCAGGTCCAGGGTGTGCACCGGTTTGACCTTCAGCCAGGTCGCGCCCCGTCGCCCCGCGGCGTACGGACTGCCCGCGCCCTTGACGACGACGCCCTCGTGGCCGCGCGCCAGCGTCTGCGCGAAGAACTCCTCGGCAGCCCGCACCTGTTGCTCGTCGCCCGGGTCGGGGACCAGCAGGTTCCGCACCCGGTGCTCGGCCGGGACCAGCGTGGCCAGCGACGCGCGCCGCTCCGCGTACGGCAGGTCGAGCAGGTCGCGGCCGTCGACGGACAGCACGTCGAAGAAGACCGGGTGCACCGGCTGCGCGGCGGCGGCCGTCGCCACGTCCACCCGGGAGCCGACCCGGCTCGCGGTCTCCTGGAACGGCCGGGGCCGCCCGTCGGCGTCCAGCGCCAGCACCTCGCCGTCGAGCACGAACCGTTCGGCGGGCAGCGCGGCGGCGACCGCCACGACCTCCGGGAGCCGTACGGTGACCTCCTCCAGGGTGCGGGTGAAGACCTGCACCCGGCCGCCGTCGCGGTGCACCTGGACCCGGATGCCGTCCAGTTTCTCCTCCACCGCGCACGGCCCGAGCCGTACCAGCGCCTCCTCGACGCTCTTCGCCGTGGCGGCCAGCATCGGCAGCAGCGGCCGCCCCACCTTCAACGCGAAGGTGGCCAGCGCCTGCGGGCCGCGGTCCAGCAGCGCCTGCGCCACCGGCTCCAGCGCCCCCGCGAGCATCACCGCCCGCCGTACGTCCGCCGGCCGTGCGGCCGTCGCCGCCGCAAGCCCCTCGATCGCCGCCGCGTCCAGCGCGCCCTGCCGTACCTCCCCGGTGAGCAGCCCCAGCAGATACTCCTGCTCCGGGGCCGTCGCCGCGCCGAACAGGTCCTGGAGCAGCGCCCGCCGCGCGGTCTGCGCGCCCTGGCCCGACACCTCGCCGACGTCGGTCAGCGCCGCGTCGACCGCACGCACCGTCAGCGTCGGCTCGGCGGCCGGTTCCGCGCGGTCGCGCAGTGCCGTCCAGCCGATGCCCAGCCGGCCCTGCGGCAGGCGGCCGGCCAGGTAGGCGATGGCGATCGGGGCGTCCTCCGGCAGCGCGGCGCGGAAGAACTCGGCGAGCAGCTCTGTCTTGCGGGACCGCGCGGATGTCCGCGCGATCTCCCTGGAGACCCGGGCGACCTCGGCGAAGAGCATGCCCCCATCGTGCGCCGACCGGGCGCCACGCGCTCCCGCACCCGATATTCGAATGGGCGTACGAATATCGGCTACGCTTGAGGGTATGCACCATCAGCAGGCGTCCATCTTCGACACCGGCGCGCCCGGCCTCGGCGACCTCGCCGCAGCCCGCCGTACCCACCTCGGTGCCGGCGCCTGGATCGACACCCTCCCCGGCTGGCTCACCGGCGCGGACGACCTGTTCGAGCGCCTCGCCGCGGAGGTGCCCTGGCGGGCCGAGCGGCGCCTCATGTACGACAACGTGGTGACCGTCCCCCGGCTGCTGGCCCACTACGGCGCCGGCGAGCCGCTGCCCGACCCCGTTCTCGAGCGGGCCCGCGACGCGCTCGGCGAGCACTACGCCGCGGAACTCGGCGAGCCGTTCACCACGGCCGGGCTCTGCTGCTACCGCGACGGGCGGGACAGCGTCGCCTGGCACGGCGACCGTACGGGGCGCGGGAGCACCCGGGACACGCTCGTCGCGATCCTCTCCCTCGGCGAGCCCCGTCCGCTCCTGCTGCGCCCGCGCGGCGGCGGCCCCGCCACGGTCCGCCGCCCCCTCGGCCACGGTGACCTCATCGTCATGGGCGGGTCCTGCCAGCGGACATGGGACCACGCGATCCCCAAGACCCGCTCCGCGGTGGGCGGGCGGATCAGCGTCCAGTTCCGCCCCCACGGAGTCCGGTAGACGCTGCCCGCGACCGGCCGCCCGCCCGGCGCGAGGTCCGGGATCGACCAGGACGGGCCCGGTGGCGCGGACCGCATCCGCCCGGTGCGGCTGCCCGCGGGTTGGCGGCGCGGGGGCCCGGGAGGGATGGTTGAACGTGGGTGAAATGCCCGTTTCTGCACGAGGTGAAGGGGTAGGTGAGCGTCCGTAGCGACGCGGCTGCGGCCACCCCGGAACACGAGAGGACGTGATGGACGTGCGGAGCGCGATCCTCGTGGCGCCGGTGGGCGTGGAGCAGAGCGAGCTGACCTCGCCGATGCAGGCGCTCGCCGCGGCCGGCGGCAACCCCCAGGTGGTCGCGCCGCTGCCCGGGTCCGTGCGGGCGTACAACTACCTCGAACCGGGCGACGCCTTCCCGGTCGACGTGACCCTCGACGAGGCTTCCGCGGCCGATTTCGACCTGCTGGTGCTGCCCGGCGGCGTGCCGAACTCCGACGCGCTGCGGCTGTACCAGGGCGCCGTGGACTTCGTCCGGGCCTTCTTCGCCGCCGGCAAGCCGGTCGCGGCGATCTGCCACGGACCGTGGCAGCTGGTGGAGGCCGACGCGGTGCGCGGCCGCACGGTCACCTCCTGGCCCAGCCTGCGCACCGACCTGCGCAACGCGGGTGCCACCTGGGTGGACGAGCAGGTCCGGGTCTGCACCGACGGCCCGAACACCCTGATCACCAGCCGGATGCCCGCCGACCTGGACGCCTTCAACGACGTGGTTCTCGACGAGATGAGCGCACGCACATGACTCAGCAGCCACAGCAGCAGGCCGGAGCAGACAACCTCGGCCGCGGCGACGACGTGTACCAGCCCGACAAGGGCGGCGACCGTGACGTCCGCGAGGACACCGGGCTGCTCGACCCCGAGGACACGCTCGACGACCGCGGCGTGATCGATGTCCTGGACGAGGGCTACTCGCCGCCCGAGCGCCCGCTGGTCGTGGAGGACACCGGCACCACCGGCGGCGAGCAGCGCGCCGGCGAGTCGCTGGACGCCCGGCTCGCCCGTGAGCGCCCGGACCGGCAGCCGCCGAGCGGCGACGGTCTCGGCGACACCTCGGACACCGACGGCGAACTGCTCGACCCGGAGGCGGGCGACCTGCGCTCCGGCCGTCTGGTCGGCCCGGACGAGGGCACGCACTCCCGGCAGGACGTGGACGGTGTGACCGGCGCGGACGTCGGCATCGACGGCGGCGCCGCGTCGGCGGAAGAGGCCGCGGTGCACCTGGTGGCGGATGCCGACCTGCGCGACGAGGAGGACGGCTACGGACAAGGGGCCGGCGGTGGCGGTGCGGGCGCGGGCGGCGGCCGGTGAGCCGACCCCGCTCCGGCGGCGGCTGGTGAGGGGCGCGGACGGCCGGACCGTAGCACCGTAGGACCTGGAGGAACTCACGACGCATGGCGCGGACGGCCGCCGGGATCGGGCAGACCCCGAGGCCCCCACGAGCGCAGACAAGGAGCCGGTGGCATGAGCGAAGCGAGCGAGCGCGAGGAGATGCCCGACCGTCCGGGCACGGGCGCGCCGGTGCCGGACCGGGCGGGTCCGGGCGGCGCGAGCGTGGTTCCGGACCCGGGTACGGACGCGGCTGCCGGTGGCGGCGCGGTCGGGTCCGAGCGGGTGGCGGACGCCGATGGTGGGGTCGGCCACGGCCGGTGGAGCTGGGGGCACCGGCACTCCGGCGGCGGTGCGGGGCACGACGGCCACGAGGTGCCCACCGGGCTCGCGGCCAGCCTGGTGACGTCCGGCGGGCTGCTGCTGGCGATGGTGGAGGACCTGCGGATGCGGGGCGAGGACACCCCGGAGGAGGTGCGGCCGCTCGCCGACACCTTCGCCCGGCACTGCGCGGCCAAGGAGGCCACCGTCCGCAAGGTGCTGGAACGGCACGGCGAGGCGGCCCGGGTCGTGGCGCGGGACCGGCAGGAGGGCGAGCTGATCCAGGGCATCCTCGACCGCGCGCTCACCGGCCGGCACCCCGAGGAGACCCGGCACCTGACGATCGACGGCGCCCTCACCCAGATGTACCAGTACCTCTTCCACGAGCGGCGCGACCTCGTGCCGGCGCTGGAGCGCGCGGTGCCGTTCGACGAGAGCGAAACGCTGTCCGCGGCCTTCGAGGCGATCAACCACGGCTGACAACGGCACGGCGCGGCCTTGTGGCGCCACGGCGGACGGGGTACGGCGATGAGCGGTACGGCGGTGGGTGGCACGGAAGGCGGCGGCGCGACGGCGGGCAGTACGGCTGCGGATGGCCCTTCCGCGGGCGGCGCGACGGCGGGCATCGGTACGGGCGACGTTCGCACCGCGGCCCCCGCACCGCCCGCGTCCGGACCCGGCACGGGGCTCGGCGCGGGGCCCGGGACACCGCTGCGGACCGGTCCCGGGCCGTACGGAGGCGCCAAAGGGCAGCCCCCCGACAAGGTCATCTTTTCGGGGCGCATACTGGCGAGACCGGTACAGGTGTCCGAAAGGGGGCCGGAGGACGTGGAGCCCGCCGCCAGCGCCTTCTCGCACCCTGCCTTCTTCTACCGTGACGACGCCGAATACCTCGACAGCACCCTCGCCTTCGTACGGGACGGCCTGGCCGCCGGCGAGCCCGTCGCGGTCGCGGTCCCCGGGGAGCAACTGGCGCTGCTGCACAACGCGCTGGGACCGCTCGCCGACGGCGTGCACTTCACCGACATGACCAGAGCGGGCCGCAACCCCGGCCGGATCATCCCGGGCGTGCTCGCCGCGTTCGCCGACGCGCAGCCGGTCGGCCGGGTCCGGATCGTGGCCGAGCCGGTCTGGCCCGGCCGCACCCCGCTGGAGTACCCGGCCTGCGTCCAGCACGAGGCCCTGGTCAACGCCGCGTTCGACGGTCGCCGCGCGACGATCCTGTGCCTGTACGACGCGACGCGGCTCGGCCCGCAGGCCCTCGGCGACGCGTGCGTCACCCACCCGGTGCTGATCGAGGGCGGGCGGCGCCGAATCAGTGCGCACTACGCCCCGGAGTTGGCGGTCGCCTCCTACAACGTGCCGCTGGCGGAGCCCCGGTTCGCCGCGTCGTACACCTTCGACGACGAACGGCTGCGTGCCGCACGGCAGTTCGCCGTTCACGCGGCCGACGCCCTGGGGCTGGCCGGTCCGCGGCTGGACGACCGGGCGCTGGCCGTCGCCGAGCTGACCACCAACAGCGTGCTGCACGGCGGTGGTTCGGGGGTGGTGCGGGTGTGGTCCGAGCACGGGCACGTCGCCTGCGAGGTCCGCGACGGCGGCCGGCTCGTCGACCCGCTGGCCGGCAGCCGCTTGCCGCCGTCCGGACGGCCCGGCGGGCGCGGTCTGCTGATGGTCCATCAGCTCGCCGACCTCGTCCGCACCCACACCGGCACGGCCGGCACCGCGATCCGCTGCTATCTGACGCTGAACCCGCCGGCGCCGGCGTGATCCCGCCGGCCCGGGCCGGGGTGCGGGCAAAACCGGTTGCCGGGTTCGGCCCGTCCCGCGAGGGTGAGCGGATGGACCGTACATTCGACGACCTGGTGGCCGAGGCCGACGCCGTGTCCGTGGCCGGCTGGGACTTCTCCTGGCTGGACGGGCGGGCGAGCGAGCAGCGTCCCTCGTGGGGGTACCAGCGGCTGATGGCGGAGCGGCTGGGCCGGGCCTCGGCCGCGCTGGACATCCAGACCGGTGGCGGCGAAGTGCTGGCCGGTGCGCCGGTCTTCCCGCCGCTGATGGCCGCCACCGAGTCCTGGCCGCCGAACGTCGCGAAGGCCACCGCGCTGCTGCACCCGCGCGGCGCGGTCGTGGTCGCCGACGAGGACGAGCCGCCGCTGCCGTTCGCTGACGAGGCGTTCGACCTGGTCACCAGCCGCCACCCGGTCACGGCGTGGTGGCAGGAGATCGCCCGGGTGCTGCGGCCGGGCGGCACGTACTTCTCCCAGCAGGTCGGCCCGGCCAGCGCCGTGGAGGTGTACGAGTACTTCCTCGGCCCGCAGCCCGACACCGACGGCGGACCGCGCCACCCCGACGTGGCGAGGGCGGCCGCCACCGAGGCCGGGCTTGAGGTGCTCGACCTGCGGTACGAACGGCTGCGGATGGAGTTCCACGATGTCGGCGCGATGGTGTACTTCCTGCGCAAGGTGATCTGGATGGTGCCCGACTTCACCGTCGAGCGGTACCGCGACCGGCTGCGCGACCTGCACGAACTCATCCTCGCCGAGGGGTCGTTCGTGGCGCACTCGTCCCGTTTCCTGATCGAGGCGCGCAAGCCCGCCCGATGACCCGCTGGTTCGGGTGCTCCGGTCCGAACCCCCTTGCGCGCGGCGCTACTTCGGCTCGTACCGGGACAGGAACATGTCCACGCCGTCGGTGACCAGCCGGTCGGCGAGGCCGTCGTCGATGCCGGTGCCGTAGGCGTTGAAGACCAGGTGCGGGAAGACCAGCAGCGAGTAGAGCTGGAGGATGGCCACTTCGAGGTCGGGGATGTCGAGGCGGCCGGCGGCGGCGAGCTTCGCCAGCGCGGCGCCCGCGGCGGGGTGGTGCACCCCCGGGCCGCCGACCTCCTGCCAGGCCGCGTCGAGTTCGGGGAAGCGGTGTGCCTCGCGGGCGACGAGGTTGCGGATCGCCAGCACGTCCGGGTTCGAGCGGATCTCCGCGACCCAGGCGCGGGCCGCCGCGGTGAGGGCGGCACGCAGGTCGTCGTGGTCGGACAGCCCGTCCACCGCGCTGACCAGGGTGTCGCCCAGCGGTGCGTCGGTGGCGTCCTTGATCACCGCGACGAACAGCGCCTGCTTGCTGCCGAAGTGGTTGTAGACGGTCACCTTCGACACGCCCGCCTCGGCCGCGATCTGGTCCACGCTCGCGTCGAAGCCCTCGCTCAGGAAGAGGCCGAGGGCGGCGCGGAGGATCGCCGCGCGCTTGCGCTCGGCCCGCGGGCCGGCCGGCGGCTGCTTGTCACCCTGCTGCACGGTTCGCCTCTCGCTCATAACCGAACAGTCTAGCCCCGCAACTGAACTGAACTGTTGAGTTCATGAGCGCATATCTGTACTGTGCGGTTCAGTACAGTTCATCGACTGCGAGGACCGTGACCGGCCATGACCCACCCGACCGTAGGAGCTCGGTCCACCGAGCCCGCCGCCCCTTCTCCCGACCAGTTGCCGCCTCCCGACCCACGCCGGTGGGTCGCGCTCGGGCTGCTCTGCCTCGCCCAGTTCATGCTGATCCTCGACGTGACGGTGGTGAACGTCGCGCTGCACGACATCTCCATCGCGCTGCACCTGGACCGGACCACCCTGACGTGGGTGCTCACCTCGTACACGATGTCCTTCGCCGGGCTGATGCTGCTCGGTGGGCGGCTCGCCGACGCGCTCGGCGCCCGCCGTACCTTCGTCGCCGGCCTGGTCGTGTTCACCGCCGCGTCCCTGACCGCCGGGCTCGCCGGGACCGCCGACACGCTGCTCGCCGCGCGGATGGCGCAGGGCGCCGGCGCCGCACTGCTGTCCCCGGCCGCGCTGTCACTGGTCACCACCGCCTTCCACGGCCCGGAACGGCACCGCGCGCTCGGCGTCTGGGCGGGCATCGGCGGCGCCGGGGCGGCCGCGGGCGTGCTGCTCGGCGGCGCGCTGACCAGTGGGCCCGGCTGGAGCTGGATCTTCTTCGTCAACGTGCCGGTCGGGCTCGCCGTACTGGCCGCCCTGCCCTTCGTCGTGCCGTCTCCCGGAGTTGCCGCCCCTGGGGACACCTCCGGCGCGCGCCGCCCGACCCGGCTCGACCTGCCCGGCGCGGTGCTCGCCACCGCCGGCACCGGCGCGCTCGTCTACGGCCTGGTCAAGGCGGGGGACGCGGGCTGGGGCAGCGCGCGCACCCTGCTCCCGCTCGCGCTGTCCGCCCTGCTCTACGCGACCTTCGCGCTCGTCGAACGCGGCTCCCGGGCGCCGCTGATGGACGTGACGATGCTCGCCCGGCGGCCGGTGCTGGCCGGCGCGTTCCTGATGCTCGTCGCGACCGCGTTGCTCATCTCGACGTTCTTCCTCGGCTCGGTCTACCTCCAGCAGTTGCGCGGGTACAGCCCGATCGGCACGGGGCTGGTCTTCCTCCCGGCCGCCCTCGCCACCGGCGTCGGCGCCCACCTCGCGGGGCGCCTGGTCGGCGTGCTCGGCGCCCGGCCGGTCGCCGCCGTGGGCATGGCGGTGGCCGCGTGCGGCACCGCGCCGCTCGCCCGCCTCGGTACGGGCACCGCGGTCTGGCCGGTGGTCGCACCCGCGATGGCGGTCGCCGCGTTCGGCGTCGGCGCGGTCTTCGTGACCGCGATCGGCACCGCGCTCGCCCTGGTCCGGCCCGACGAGTCAGGGCTCGCCTCCGGCGTCGTCAACACCTTCCACGAAGTCGGCGGCTCCATCGGCGTCGCCGTCGTCTCCACGGTTGCCGCGGCCGGCATCGAACACGGTGCGCCCGGAGGGTTCGGCGACGCGTTCACGGTCCTGGCCGTCGCGGCGGCCGTGGCCGCGCCCGCCGCGATCCTGCTCGTCCCCGGCGGCCGCCACGCGATGCCCGCGGGCCCCCACGCCCACTGAACCGTCCCGGGGGCGCCTGACCCACCGGGGTGCCCCCGCCCGCCGGTTGCGGGACAGGAAAGGCCCCGGTACTCCCGCGGCGAGCACGGGGGCCTCGTTGCCGATCACGACCCCGGACGTCCTGGGACAGGGGAAGGGACCGCCGCCCGATGCCGGGCGACGGCCCCTTCCCGCACTGTTCACCGTGTACTACGGGCGCCTTGCCCCACCGCGGGTGCGGTTACGGGTAACTGGTCACCGTCGACGGGGTGGTCGAGGTACCCGAGGTACCCGGACCGGTGTCGTTGATGACGTGCGCGTACTGGCCCATCCCGCCGAGCGACACCACGAGCAGGTCGTGGAACTTCACCCCTGGCGTGTTCGGCGCCTCGAACCCGTGGTCCTGGATGATCGTCGGGTCCGCGGTGAAGTTGCAGTAGCTGCCCAGTCCCCAACCCTCGTGGCTGGTGACGTTGTTGTCCACCTTGTAGGCGGCGAAACCTCGGGTGTTGCCGTTCTGGATGGCGGCCTGGTTGGGCGGATCGTAGGCGATCTCGTTCTGGAAGAAGATCGTCTTTCCGTTCTGGCCCGCCCACTCGACGTCGTACTTCTCGAAGTGCTCAACGAACAGGCCGGTCGCCAGCACGTTGTTGCCGTTGACCTTCAGGCCCTCGTCCGCCGGGTTGCTGGTCCACCCGACGCCCGCGCCGTGGTCGGCCCGCCACAGCCAGGTGTGGTCGATCACGACATCGTTGCTGTTGATCTCGAAGGCCGTACCCGCCTGGCCCGGGCCCGCGCCGCCGACTCGCGCGAACACGTCCTGGATGGTGGTCGGGTTGCTCGCGTGGCTCGCCGAGGAGCCGGGCGCGCCGACCTGGAGGAGCTGCGGCGACTTGCCGGCGCCGGCGTCGATCAGGAAGCCGGCCAGCTTCACGCCGTCCACGTCGGCGACCTTGACCGCGTCCACGCCGTTGTCCGGGATGACCGTGGCGTAACCGAGGCCGAGCACCACCGTGTTGGCGCGGGTGACGTTGATCGGCTGGTCGACGTGGTAGATGCCCGGGGTGAGCACCAGGTTGAGGCCCTGGGCGAGCGCCGCGTTGATGGTCTCCGCGGACACGCCGGGCTTCGCCACGTAGAACTGGGTCAGCGGGATCGAGGTGCCCGGCGTGTTCGGCCAGTCCACCCCGCTGGCGTTGGTGCGCATGTTCGGCACGAACACCTGGTAATTGCCGCTGCCGTCGAGGTACATGTACGGCTTGTCCCGCGACTCGGGGGTGGTGCCCAGCGTCGTGTAGACCGGGTTCGGGAAGCCCTGGGCGGGAGCGCCCTGGACGCCGGAGAACACCATGTTCCACACGCCGTTGGTCCAGCCGCCGATGGAGCTGTCCCGGGTGTACCACTGCTGCTGCGAGTACGGGCCGACGGTGCCGTCGATCTTGCTGTCGGCGATGTAGCCGCCGCTGGCCCAACCGTAGCCGTTGGGGGCCAGGTTGAGGCCGCCCTCGACGTGGATGCGGCGGAACGGCGCGGCCTGCGCGACGGCCCAGCGGTCGTCGCCGCTGACCGGCTTGATGGCCATGTTCTCCACGCTGCGCCAGAAGTTCTGCGTGGCGTTGCCGTTGAACCAGCCGGCGTCCACGGTCATGTCGCCGTTGATCTGGACGTCGTCCGGGTTCTTGCCGAGACCGGAGACGGACGTGTAGAAGCCGATCTGGTCGTTGATGTTGTTGTATGTACCCGGCTTGAAGAACACCTGGTAGCGGGCGTCGCCGAACTGGTTGCTCTCCTGCTGGGCGAAGATCGAGTCCAACTGGCCCTGGATGTCGGGCGTCGAGGGGTCGAAGACCTTCACGTTCGGGCCGAGGTCGCCGCCGCCCTGGATCGGGCCGGTGCCGCCGCCACCCGTGGTGCCGTAGACCTGGAACTCCCAGAGCGAGTAGCCGTATCCGGTGGCGCGCGCAGTGCCGTACATCCGGACGTAACGCCCGGAACCGTTTACGGAAACCGTCTGCTTGCCGCCGGCGCCGGTCGTGGTGGAGTACGCGTCGGTCCAGTTGGCACCGTCCGACGAGAGCTGGATCTTGAACGCGGTGGCGTACGCCGCCTCCCAGTTCAAGGTCACCGAGGTGATGTTGGCGGAGGCGCCGAGGTCGACCTGGAGCCACTGCGGGTCGGACGCGGCGCTGGACCAGCGGGTGCCGGTGTCGCCGTCGACCGCTGCCGAGGCGGGCGTGCCGGCGTTCTCGGTGGAGGAGGCGGTCGCGGTCCTGCCCTGCGAGAGCAGGGTGTCGGCCGCGTGGGCGGACCGCATCGGCACGAACAGCAGCAGCGAAGCGACGAGGGCGGTGATCACCGCGGCCACGATATTTCGCCGTCTGCGGCGGTCCGCGGGTGCCGCGGGTCTCAGCGCCATAGTGCCGGTGGGGGGAGGGAGCATGGGCGACTCTCCTGATTCCAGGGTGGGGGGTCAAAGGTGTCGAACTCCGGGCGGGCGCCCACCGGTTGATCAGTGAGAGCGCTCTCCCGACGCACACCGGAATGTTTCTCCCTGTGTTTCATCCATGTCAAGAGTTGTGCGCAAAGCCCGTATCGGAATACGGAGGGGCGCCGGGCGTAACCGTGAGCGGTGAAATGCGTTCAGCTCGTGAATGCAACGCGGCGTGACCGTACGGCCGTTGGTTCAAGGTCCGACACGTTCGCGGGCATGGCGGAGGGGCCGCCCCGGAGACTTCCGGGACGGCCCCTCACAGGCCCTTGGATGGTGCGTGCCGACTGCCCCGCGGTCAGGCGGTGTTGCGGGCGGCGTGCGCCAAGTGGCGGCCCTTGGTGCGGTGTTGCGGTCAGGCCACGGGGCGCGCGGCGCGGTGCCGGCGGGCGTAGTACAGCGCGCCGCCGCCGACCACCAGGACGCCCGCGGAGATGCCGAGCGGCAGGGCCGGGGACGAGCCACCGGTCTGCGCGAGCTGCGTGGACGGGTCGTTGCCGCCGCCGGTCGAACCGCCGGTCGAGCCGCCGGTGCTGCCGTGTCCGGGCTTGCCGGGCTTCCCGGGGGCCGTCGGGTGCGTGCTGATCTGCTTGACCGACTTCACCGAGCCGTCGGTGTTGAGCAGCACCTGCTTGTCGTTCGGGTGCTTGAAGTCGAACGCGCCGGTGAGGTTGCCCGCGTGGGCGTCGAAGGACCCGTCGCCGACCCGGCCGGTCTTCCAGTTGTCCTCGATGAACTTCGTGATCGACGCCTGCTCGGTCTGCGTGTGGTCGACCGAGTTCACCTTGCTGTAGGGCGAGATGACCAGCAGCGGCTGCCGGGTGCCGGGGCCGCAGCGGTCGGAGTAGCCGTGCATCGCGGCCGGGGCGGCCTGGCAGGCGGGGCTGTCGGCGGCCTTGTTGTTGGAGCCGACCGTGGTGTCCTTGGAGCCGTTGCGCGGCACCGCGTACGCGTGGTCGTACCAGCCGTCGGAGTCGTCGTACGCCACCACGACCGCGGTGTCCTTCCAGTCCGCCGAGGACTGGATCGCGTTGATCTCCTTGACCAGGAAGTTCTGCTCGTCGATCGGGTCGGAGTAGGCCGCGTGGCCGTCCTGGTACTCGGCCGCCTTCAGGAAGCTGACGGCGGGCAGGTTGCCGGCCTTGAGCGCCGAGTCGAAGTCGGTGAGGTCGTAGTTGTGGTTCGCCTGGCCGCTGTGGCCGATCTCGGCCGTGTTCTTCGGCGGCAGGTGGTGCGGGTTGGACGTGGACTTGTAGTACTGGAACGGCGAGTGGTGCGGGCTGTAGTCGACTGAGGACGCGCCGCCCACGTTGGCGTGTGTGTTGCCCAGGCAGCTGGCGTAGTCGCCCTGCTTGCCGTCCCACGCGGTGGACGGGCGGAAGCCGCCCTGGAACCAGCCCCAGCTGACCTTCTTCGAGTTGAGCAGGTCGCCGACGTTCTTGCCGGTCAGCTCACCGAGCGCGTTGGCGCTGGTGTGGCTGTTGTCCGAGCAGTCGTCGAAGGCCGGGTCGGGGTCGTTGGCGACGGTGCCCACACCCTTGGCGTCCGGGGAGACCACGGTGTACGGGTCGGGCGTGGCGGTCTGCTTCGGGTTCTCCGTGCCGGACTTCGGGTCGACCGAGATGACGCCGTGCGTCTGGCCGGAGACCAGGTTGAGCGCACCCGGCGTGGAGGGGCCGTAGCTGGAGCTGTAGGAGTTGTCGCCGAGCGAGTAGTGCTGGGCGTAGTTCCACAGTCCGGTGACGGTGTTGCCGTCGTAGTAGTCCATCACCAGGCCGGGCTGGTAGAACAGGCCGCCCGAGCACTTGCCGGAGTCGGTGTTCTGCACGTACTGGTCGGCCTTGCCGCCGTTCGCGGCGTACTGCTCGGGGCCGTAGGAGTGGTTCTGGTCGCAGGTGACGGCCTGGGACGGGCTCAGCCGCTGCGGCGTGTACTGGTTCGGGTTCTTCTTGATCAGGCCGGCGTGTGCGGCCGTGTCGATGTTCTTCGGCGTGTTCTTCGCCGCCGTGAACTTCGTGCCGTCGGTGTTGGCGGCCTGCGGGTACGAGCCGAAGTAGTGGTCGAACGACACGTTCTCGTCGAAGAGGACCACCAGGTGCTTGATCGGGGTGGCCGTGCCACCGCCACCGCCGCCGTGGTGGGCGGTGTCGGCGTAGGCGGGCGCGGTGCCGCCCAGCAGTACGAGCGCCGCTGCTCCGGCGAACGCCCCCCAGCGTGCGGTCCGCTGACGCGGACCTCTTGTCCTGCTCGTACTGCCCGTGGTGCTCATGCTGTGTCAGCCTCCGCTAAGTGGTGCTTTACGCGTGCCGATGTCGATTCGCGCACGGTGTCGAACGCGATCGTCCGGGTGGGCCACGACATGACAACGGCCCGGTGGTGACGCCCCGGTGAACAGCGGGGGTCGGTTTGGTGCGCCCGGCCGGGGGCGGTTCCTCGGCCGCGCGCTCAGGTGAGCAGGCCGCGGCCGAGCCAGTCGGTGCGGTCCTTGATGCCGGGCAGTGCGAAGAAGTAGCCGCCGCCGAACGGGGTGATGTAGTCGACCAGTGGTTCGCCGGCCAGCCGTTTCTGCACGGCGGTGAACTGCCGTTCCAGGTCCTGCTGGTAGCAGATGAAGATC
>NZ_JACEGK010000120.1:0-16180 GCF_056859195.1 Streptomyces sp. NH27 | reverse complement strand
CACGTCGCCTCCGTCGCCATCACGGGAGTCCGGTGCACCGCCGGCGGCCGCACGGACACGGCGAACGCCACGATCCGTGTCCGCTACGACGGCGGCGCGGGAAGCCTGCGGGCCACCTGGTGGCGCAGCGCCACGGGCACTTCGCAGGGCGCGATCGCCCTGGTCTCTCCCCAGACCGAGCAATTCCCCAAGGGAGCACACAGCTTCACCTACAACGGCAAGCTCTCGGACATCACCCCGGACCCCGAGCGCCCATACATCGGCATCACGGTCTCCACCACCCCCGCCGCCGCGTCCGGCGACAACTCCTCAGCGGTCGTGTGCCGTTGACGTACCGTCCCGTCAACTCGCCAAGGCGCCGACCCCTTGATCCGCCGCGCCGCCGACCCGTCACGCCGACGGCCCGCCCGCACACCAGGTGCGGGCGGGCCGACGGACCCTCGGTCGCTCGAACTCAGCGCGGCGACAGGCGGTACAGCGCTGCCGCACCCGCCTTGAGGTGGACGTGCAGCGTGCCCGGGTGGGCCGCGCCGCTGTACCTGCCGGTGGCCGGCACGAAGTCCGACACGCCCCCGACGTTCTTCTGGTTGATGCCGAGCCGCACTGAGGCGGCGCCGTCGGGGTTCCGGTTGGTGACGAGCAGGTAGCGGGTGCCGTCGTCCTGCGCGTTCCTGAACAGCCCGATGACGGCGGCGTCGCCGGTGGCCGAAGTCAGGTGGTCGCCCGGGGCGAAGGCGACGGCGCTGGGCGGCAGCGGATTGTCGTTGGCGTGCTGGACCGACTCCGAGACCAGCGGCTTGAGTTGGCGACCGACCGGCTGGAGCCAGTTGCGGTTCAGCTTCCGGGCCGCGCCGTACAGCGGGGTCTGCTTGCCCTCGGGGGTGATCAGCGCCTTGGTGAAGCCCTCGCCGCGGGCCGGGTCCGGTGTCCAGTAGGTGAAGTACTGGATGCCCTTGCAGCCGTACGCCAGGCTGACGTTGGTCTGCCACGCCAACTGCGAGGCGGTGGGCACCCGGTGGTTGTTGAAGCCCACCGACTGGATGTACGTCCATGCCGGCAGGCCGGACTTCAGCGCCGCCTCGCGGTAGATCGCCCAGTTGTCGAAGTAGTTGATGTCGATGCCGTCGGCGAGGATCGGGTACCGGTCGAACGAGATCAGCGGCGGCTGCACCGTGTCGATGTACGCCTGCACGAAGGCCGCGTAGCCCGGGCCGTTGCCCGGCACGAGGTTGGAGTACGGCAGCAGGCCCGGCGCGACCTTGCGCACGATGTCGGTGAGCGCCCCGACCGTGGGGAACCGGGACTGGGCGGGCTCGTCGAAGACGTTGAACCCGGCGAGGGAGGGGTGACTGGCGTAACTGCCCAGCGCCGCCTGGACCCATGAGGTCGCGTCGGCGGTGGTGAGGGAGGACGGCACGGTCCTGTCGTCGGTGACCGACATGTACTGCGCAATCGCCTGGACCCGTGGATCGCCGGCTATCAGCACCTTCAGGCCGACCTGATCGGCCATCTGCAGCGCGTAGCCGCCGCTTTGCGGGTCGAACTGGTAGTTCCCGGTGATCAGAAAGGTGAACCCGGCGTCGCTGATCTCCTGGTAGCGGTCGAGCGTGGTCTCGTACGGATGCGGGGGCCAGAACAGCCCGATCGGGAAGTCCGGCCCGCCGGTGAGCGGAAGGTCGGCGCTGCCCGCGGCGGCCGAGGCCGTGTCCGCCGAACTCGCCGTGCCGCCAGCCGAGTTGGTCGCCGACGAGTCGGCCGCTGCCGGGTCGGCTGCCGCCGCCCGGCCGGCGGCCATCCCGCTCGCGGCAAGCACACCGGCGCCCAGGCCGGCGGCCTGGAGCAGCGTACGGCGGTGCATCGCGGGCGAAGTGCCGGAGATCGAGGGGTCCTGCTCTGGCATGGCCTACTCCGATCGTTGGAACGCGTGAACGAGGAGGGGGGCTTCGGGTCCGATCGGTGCGCGGGCGTGCGGAGTTCGCGGGTGGGGCTGCGGCGGGACGTCCGGAACTGCCCCGGGTACGCCCCGCATCGGGTTCGACGGCCCGTCGACGACCGTGGCGGACGCACACATGCTGGCAGACCATGTTGGTTCAATCAACCATTGCGCGCAGACTTGGTGAATGAACCATGCAGGATTCCCGCTGCCGAGTTCAGCGCCCGCGGCGCCCCTTCACCACGTGCTGGCCCGCGATGTGCCCGGTGAGCGCCATGGACGCGCTCGCCCGGCCGTACGACAGCTGGGCCACGCGCACGTACAGGCAGTCGATCAGCACCAGCACCGAGTGCCGGGCGCCGATGCTGCCGGAACGGAAGGACGTCTCCGCGGTCGTGGAGATCAGCCGGACCTCCGCCGCCCTCGCCAGCGGCGACTTCGGGTCGGCGGTGATCGCCACCGTGGTGGCGCCGCGCTCCCGGGCGAGTTCGAACGGCTCGATCGTCTCCCTGGTCGACCCGGAGTGCGAGATGCCGATGGCGACGTCGGCCGGGGTGAGCAGAGCCGCCGACGTCTTGGCGGCGTGCACCTCGTTCCACCCGCGCACCGCGCACCCGATCCCGAAGAGCCGCAGTTCGGTCTCCACCGCCACCGCGCCGCTGCCGCCGACGCCGTACACGTCGATCCGCCGCGCCCGCGCGATCGCCTGCGCCGCGCGTTCCACCGCCGCGAGGTCGATGGTGTCCAACGTCCGCTGCACCGCGCCGAGATCGGCCTGGCCGACGACGGTGACGACCCGCCGCAGGTCGTCGTCCGGGGAGATGTCCGGGCCGATCTCCGACGTGCCCCAGGTGGAGTCGTCGCCGCGGGCGCCCTCGCGGGCCAGCTCGATCAGCAGGTGCTGGTAGGAATCCAGGCCCACCGCGCGGCAGAAGCGGGTCACCGTCGGCTGGGAGGTGCCGGTGCGCCGCCCCAACTCGGCCGCCGAGCAGCCGATCACGGAACCGGGGTCGGCGAGGACCAGCTCGGCCACCTTCCGCAACGAGCCCGTCAAATGCGGCAACTCGGCCCGGATCAGCGCCGTGACATCCGCGCGCGCGGCCCCGTGACCGTAGCCCTTGGCATCCATCCGGCTCCCCGATCGCTCACGCCTGCCGGCCGTTCGGAAGCCCATGATGTCATGCGATTACGCCATTCAAATCCCGTCGATCGCGCGGATTCGATCATTCAGCCGGCGATGCGCGCAGGTCCTCCGGTGCGATCGGCACCCCACGGCGGGCGAGCAGGGCCTTGAGGGACTGGATGATGGGGAAGACCTCGTTGTTGAGGTCGGCGCCCTGGGTCTCGTAGGCGCGCTGCTCGGCCTCGACGATCACCCGGTCCTGGCCGAAGATGCCCTCGGTGAACAGGGTGATGACCGGCCACAGCAGGTGGATCACACCGGGTATCGGCGGCTTCTGCACCATGATCAGGCCGAAGGTGTGGTTGTGGTGCTGGGCCCGGTCGGTGGGCACGTACGCGTTCCACAGGTCCAGCGCCGGGGGCTCCTCGCGCTTGCCGTCGGTCCAGTAGCGCAGCGTCTGGTACGGGTAGCCGGTGCGAATCGTCATCAGGTCGGCGTACTTGTCGTCGTTGCCGCTGCCGATGATCAGGCGCTCGCCCAGCGACTGCTTGCCCTCGGTGCGGGAGAAGGAGTAGTCCGCCTCCAGCCAGTCCTCGCCCTCCCGCACGTCCAGCAGCTTCGCCCGGATCCGCCCCATCAGGCTGCGGTGCAGGAACTGGTGGTTCATGTCCATCAGGTTCTCGTGCATGAAGGAGTAGTGGCAGGCGATGTCCCGGTCCAACACCCTTGTCTTGTAACGGGAGTCGCGGTGGTACGGCAGCTCCGGCACGGGTGTGACCTCGGCCAGCTCCTGGTTGCCCGGGAAGACGAACACGAAGCCGTGCACCTCCCGGCAGGCGTACGCGCGCACCCCGTTGGGCAGCGTCCGCTTCCGGTCCAGATACGGGATGCTCACGCACGCGCCGGTCCGGTCGTACGCCCAGCAGTGGTAGCCGCACTGCAACTGCTCGTCCTTCACCACACCCATGCTCAGGGGCACTTGGCGATGGGCGCAGCGGTCCTCCAGGGCGTACGGCGCACCCTTCCGCGGCCGCACCAGCACGAGTTCCGTCCCCGCGAACTTCACGGCCAGCGTCCTGCCCGGCTTCAAGTCCCTTGACCGGGCGAGGGGATACCAGAAGTCCGGGTCGATACCGGTGGTACGCGTGGTGGGGACGTCGCCCTCGGGGGCCACATCGCGGTATTTGCGCAACGGGGGCTTCGCCTTCGGCAGCGTCATATCATCGAACGTACCCAGCTGTTCCGGGCCTATCCCGCCCGGCGTTCGGCAATGAGTTGGTCAAATCTGCTATGCGCGGGGAGGGTTCGTGAACGCTCCGGGGGCGCGGGTGGACGGCCGCTACCGGCTGGAGGCGCTGCTCGGGCGCGGCGGGATGGGCGAGGTGTGGCGCGCCTACGACCCGCAGCTCGACCGGCGGGTCGCGATCAAGTTCCTGCCGTCGCAGCTGGCCGCCGACCACCACCTGTGGAGCCGCTTCCGGCGCGAGGCCCAGGTGACCGCGCGGCTCCAACACCCCGGCATCGCCCAGGTCTTCGACAGCGGCACCGAGCACGGACAGCTCCACCTCGTGATGGAACTGCTCGACGGACGGGACCTGGCCAAGGTCCTGCGGGAGCGGCCGTCCGGGCTGCCTCTGGGCCAGGCCGTCGATCTGGCCGCGCAGACCGCCGAAGCCCTGTCGTACGCGCACCGGCACGACATCGTGCACCGGGACGTCAAGCCCGCCAACCTCATGCTGCTGCCCGACGGACGGCTCAAGGTGTGCGACTTCGGCATCGCCGGATTCGTACGGGCCGACTCCGGTCTCACCCGCGAGGGCAGCGTCATGGGCACGCCGGACTACATGGCGCCCGAGCAGTGCCTGGGGCGGCGCGTCGACGGCAGGGCCGACCTCTATGCCCTGGGGTGCGTGCTGTTCGCCCTGCTCACGGGCAGGCCACCGTTCACCTCGTACGAGGACTTCCGGGCCGTGATGATGGAGCACGTCCATACGGCGCCCGCGCGGGTGTCCGATCTGCTGCCGGGTGCACCTGCCGAACTCGACCGGCTGGTAGGGCAGTTGCTCGGCAAGGACCCGCGTGACCGCCCCGCCTTCGCGGGAGCCGTCGCCGAACGACTGAGGCTGCTGGGGAGTTGGGGCCCCGGCCACAGGTCACCCGACGGGTCCGGGGCACTGCCCGACCTTCCTACAGCCGGACCCGTATCGTCCGATCCGTCCGCGGCCGATCCGTCCACGGCCTCTTCGCC
Source organism: Streptomyces sp. NH27 (assembly GCF_056859195.1). Lineage (NCBI taxonomy): Bacteria > Bacillati > Actinomycetota > Actinomycetes > Kitasatosporales > Streptomycetaceae > Streptomyces > Streptomyces sp. NH27. The sequence continues at coordinate 10,876 of NZ_JACEGK010000120.1, read as the reverse complement.
TGCGCCCTCTTCGCCCGCCACGAGCGCCGAACGTCCCGCTTCCCCCGGGGCGGAGCCCCTCCTCGTCGCGGCGTACAACGAGTACCTTCCGCCCGGCGTCACCTCCGGCTACGCGCTGATCACGGTCCAGGGCGCCGACGCCTCCCCGGAGCAGGTCATGCCCCCCGCGCCGCGCGTTGTCGTCTTCCTGGTCGGCTTGTCCACCGAACTGCCGGAACGGGACTTCCACGCGGTCACCCGGGCTGTCCGCGGCGCGGTCGACAGCCTGGACGACGGCGTCTCGTTCGCCGTCGTGGCGGGCTCGCAGTACGCGCGGATGCTCTACCCCGACACCATGCGCACCGTCCGGGCGAGCGCGGCGACGAAGGCCGAGGCGTGCGCGGCGCTGGCCCGGCTCGAACCCGTTCCGGCGGCGGCCTTCGGCCGCTGGATACGGCTGGCCGACCGCCTGTTCGCGGGACACACCGGCGCGGTGCGCACCGCGATCCTCCTGACCGACATGACGGCGACGGCCGAAAGCCCCGACGAACTGTCCGCCGCACTGGCCTCGTGTGCCGGCCGCTTCGTCTGCCACGCCCTCGGCATCGGCCTCAACTGGGCGATTCCTCAGCTCTCTTCCCTCACCGGCGCACTCAACGGCACCGTGGACATCGTGGCCGATCCGTCGTCCACCGGCTCCGAGCAGCACCGGCCCCTGTCCGGGGAGTTGGCCACGATCATCGACAGCACGCGCCAGGCGTTCGCCCGGGATCTCGCGCTGCGGGTAACCGCTCCCGAGGGCAGTGGAATCAAGTTCCTGAAGCAGGTCGCGCCCAGAGTCGAGGACCTGTCGGAACGCGGCTACCCGATCGCACCGGGCACCTTCGAATACCCCATCGACGTGCCGGACAACCAGCCGTACGACTACCACCTGGGCATGGAGCTGCCGCCTACCGACGTGGGCGGCACCGCACCGGTCGACCTGGACATCGTCCTGCTCCCGCCGACCGGCTACGGCCAGTCGCTCGCCCGCCACACCATCCCGTTCCAGTGGGTCTCTACAACGGCCCCGCTGTAGCCGCGTACGAGGACGTCCTCCCGGACCAGCCCACCCCGGTGGCGCTGCGCCGGCTCGACGACGGCAGCCAGTACCGCATCGTGAAGGTCTTCCACGACGCCCGGACCCTCACGGACGACCTCACCGCGCTGGGCTGGTCGGTCCGTATCCGCACCACCGCCGGGAACTTCATCGGCATCGCCGAACCCCCTTCCCCCGCCGGCCGATAGTCCTTCTTCGGGTCCAGGAGGTCGACGAGCCAGGCCAGTTGGCTCGGCGTGCCCCGACCCGGAAGCGGCCCGACCCGGGAACTGCGCGAGCCGGGCGCTTCCGAGCACCGGGCGAGCAGTCGCCTCCGCGCCCGCGGAAACACCAAGGCCCCCGGGGCACGTGTACGTGTGCTCTGACCTGGGGTCAAGCGCTAGACCCGCGCGGGACCCGAACCCACAGCCGCTCCTTCACCGACCCAGCAGACGCGGCCCACGCAGTATCGGAGAATAAGAGTACCCTTTGGTACCAGGAGGATGGCAAAGTGGAGATCACGAAGAAGGCGCAAGGCCGAGCGGCTCGTGCAACAGCGCCCTTGAAAGTGGATCCAGCGGTGGACGAGCTGATCGCGGATGGCGCCCACTTCCTCGGGATGACCAAGAAAGACCTGGTCGCCGCGGCGGTCCGGACCTATCTGGAGATCCGCCGCGAAGAGGTCCGCGCCAGCATGGTGGAGAAGATGCGCAAGCTCGACGGCTCCGTCGAATCGGGCGTTTCGCTCCTCACCGGACTGTCACCCGAGCGGATCAGGGAACTCGGCGGCGTAGGCGAGGACGACTGACGGTGCAGCCCGCTCGCCCCACCCTTCGCACGCTCCGCGAAGACCTGAAACGGCGAAGAGCGCGTGGGAGGCGTGGCGGAGTCCGTCGTACAGGCGCAGGTTGCCGCAGGAGCAGCGTCCGACCGTGGCGCCCCATCGAGGCCCGCGCGCGGTTTCCGCACGGGCCGTGCCGCCGACCGGACCGGCTGCGGCCCTCCCACGCGAGCGGGCCGGCGGGCGGCGCGCTCGGGTGGGCGTTCTCGCGTCGGCAGTACTCGGGTGGGCGCGCTCGCGTGGGCGTACTCGCGTGGGATTCGGTGTGCTCAGTGACCCTTCGCCTGTAGGAAGACGGGGTTGGTCAGCGCTGCCATCGGGCCGAACAGGAATGCGTCGCCCATGGTGTTGCCCTGGCCCGGGGAGCCGTCGGCCATCGGGTGGCGGACCTCGGCGCGGACGTACGCGGCGAGCGAGGCGGTCGTCCGCCACACCACCGTGCCGGTGCCCGCCGCGTTCAGCGACTCCTGGTGCATCTGGCCCTCGTCGGTGATGAACCGGACCGTGCCGCCCGGCACGCCCCCGACGTCCAGCCGGATGTCCACGGGCGCCTCGGCGGGAACACTCAACTTCTCCCCGATGCCCGCCTGTTTGCCGTTGCCGCTGGCGGTGAAGGTGAGCTTGACGGCGGAGGACTCCGCGATCCAACTGCGGCCCGCGCGGATGCCGGCCAGCACCGCGTCGGTGGCCAGGTCGTCGGCGTGGACCACGTTGTGCGGCAGACCGATCACGTTGGGGTCGCTGTGCGCGTCGCTGTTGCCCATCGCGGGCAGCCAGCGGGTGCCGGTGCGGACCGCCTCGCCCAGCTTCTGGTCCCAGGTGCTGATCGCGTGCTCGTCGTCGTACGTCCACGGACCGGTCCACACCTCGGTGGCGTCGGCGTCGTCGAAGCCGAACTTCCACTGGCTGGCCACGTACGCGCAGTACATGTGCGCGGGCACCACCAGGCCGCCGCCGCGGTGCACCTGGCGGGAGAAGCGGGCGAACGCGTCGTCGCGGGAGCGGTAGCGCCAGTCGATCCAGTCGCCGGCCGGAAGGCCGAGGGCCAGCCAGTGCCCGTTGCGGGTGGTGACCTCCTCGCCGGTCATGATCAGCAGGTCGGGGCCGGCGTACTCGCCCCACACCGCGTGCGAGGAGGAGGTGTTGTGGTCGGTGGAGACGATGAAGTCCAGGCCCGCGGCCCTCGCGCCGCCTGCGACGTCCGCCGGCAGGTGCTTGCCGTCGGAGTAGACGGTGTGCAGGTGGCAGTCGCCGCGGTACCAGTCCCGGCCACGGCCCTTGGCGCGCTGCGGCGGGTAGTTCGGCTTGAAGGCGGGGCCGGGCGCACCGTAGGTGAGGGTGATCCGGACCCGGTAGTTCAGGCCCTGCGGCGCCACCTGGTAGGGGCCGAGCACGATGTTCCAGGTGCCGCGGCCGACCGGACCGGGCAGGTATCCCGGCGTGGCGTCGCCGTTGCTGATCGTGAACTCCGTACGGGACCCGCCGGACCAGCCACGGAAGCCGCGCCCGCCGAGCGCGATCCCGCGCTCGTCGAAGATCCCGATGTCGCAGGAGTTGGCCGGCACACCCGAGGGGACGGTCGGCTTGTCGTACGAGTACGAGACGTCGATCCGCTGGACGCCGCTGGGGATCTCCACCGGGAGGTAGACGAAGTCGGCGACGCCGGTCTCCAGGAAGCCGGTGACGACGCGGGTCTCCTGGCTGCCGGCCGGGTGCTTGCCGCCGGACGCGGTCCCGGACGCGGTCCCGGACGCGGTTTTGGCGTCGGCCGCCTGCGCGAACGAGACCGGGGCCAGGGTGATGGCGGCGGCACCGGCGATCCCGGCGGCCAGCACGCGGCGCCGTCCGAGCCCGGTGGCCGAGGCGTCGACACCCGCGACATCCGCGACACCCACGACATCTGTGGTCCCGGGGACAAGGGGGTCGACGTTGTGCTCGCAATGCCCGTCAAGGCACATGGGTTGTCCTCACGAATTCGATGGCTGATACATGGAAGCCCTCGGCGGAGGGACCCACCGCGACTCTTTGCGTCGTCGGGGAACGGTGGGTGACCTGGGCGTGGCCTGCCCGTCAAGAGCCGGTGGCAGGTGTGCGCCGAGCGGGGCGAGCACGCCGGGAGCCTGCAGATTCCCGTCGCCGGGGACAACGCCCGGCCCTGCCCGTGTCCCTGCCCGCGTCCCAGCCCATGTTCAACCCGGCGGCCGCTGCCGCGCGCCCCGCCCACGCCCTGACTAATCGAGGGGGTCCTCGCAGATCAGGGCGTTGGCTGGGCTGGACATGCCACCCGGCCGGGTGGCATGGCCATGCGCGGTCATCGGAGATCCCGGTGGCGCCGGAACCAACGGAGAGAGTCGCTCATGTCCATGTTGGACAAGCTCAAACAGATGCTGAAGGGCCACGAGGACCAGGCCGGCAAGGGTGTCGACAAGGCCGGGGACTTCGTCGACGAGAAGACCCACGGCAAGCACCAGAGCCAGGTCGACACCGCCCAGGACAAGCTCAAGGATCAGCTGGGAGGAACCGAGGGGAAGGACAACCCGCCGCACGAGTAGTCCGCGCCGCGGTCCCGGCTGAAGGCGCGGGCGCCGCGTGCTTCGCCCGCCCGCCGGCCGAGCGGACACCGCTCCGGACATGCCCGGGCCGACGCCCCGGACATGTCCGGGGGCATCCCCCGGACCTGATCGGGCCCACCTGGCCGGCGCACCTTCACGATCGGCCAGAACCTTGAAGAGGCCCTGCCGGCCGGAGTCGCTCGATCAGCTCGCAGGTGCGCTGTCAACGGCGTGCGGGTATCCGATCCGGGCCGCAGTGCCGGCCACCGCCGTGCGGATGACCGGAGACTCGGGCCTCGTTGACGAGGTCGCCCGGTGCTGCCTCCCGCACGACACGGGCACGCGCTTCGGGCTCGTCGCCCTACCGGCTCAGCCACGTTCCGAATGCTTCCACCAGACCGGCGTAGAACGTGTCATCCGGTACGGCCCCGGGGTTCTTGCTGGCCTCGTAGAAGGCAACGTTGGTGAACATGGCGGACGTTGAAGCGTTGAGGTTCTTGAAGAAGGCCAGCTTTCCGCGCCCGAAGCCCACGAACAGCCAGAACACGCCCAGGTTGGCGGTGTTTTGCAGCAGGGAACGGAACTCCGACTTGTCCCAGGGCTCGTCCCCGACATGGACAATGACGAAGGCGGGATCCGCGGCACCGGACTCCTGGTAGTGGTCGACCGCGGAACGCATAGCCGCGCCGACGTCGCCCCAGCCCCAGTCGACCTGCGTGTGCAACTTCCCGATCCGCCCACGGTAGTTGTCGAGCCGGATCTCCTCCATGAACGGTTCTTTCCCGCTGGAGAAGATCACCGGCACGGTACCGTCGTCATCGAGATTCACCGACAGAGCGAGGACCCGCTCAGCGAACGCCTGTACCGCGAACGACTCGTACAGTTCCTTCGAGACCCAGTCGTGGTCGAGGATGAGATACACCGCCGCACGCTTGTCGGCTGCTCCGGAGCGTGCCAGCGCCTCACTTGCTTGGCGGGTGGTGGCGACCAGAGCCGGAGCCTGCGCTTCGACCTTCGACAGACTGGGCCGACCGTTGCCCGAGGTGGCTGATGACGTACTCGGACTGCGCGGCTGCGGCAGTGCCGTTGCCGGCTCCGGATCCACATCGACGCCGTAGTCGGTGGCGAGACCGGCCAGTCCCGAGGCGTAGCCCTGGCCCACGGCCCGCACCTTCCACCCTCCTGCGCGGCGATAGATCTCGGCGAGTACGACGACGGTCTCCCCCGCTTCGAAGTCCGGCGGGGTAAAGGTCAGTCTGGTGCTCTCCCCCTGGTTGGCGGTGAGGACAGGCGCGGTGGTGAACACAGCCCCCGGACGAGACGGGTCCACGCTGGCGACGACCACCACGGTGCCGACATCTGCGGGGATACGCGGCAGGTCGGCGGTGACGGTTTCGCCCGCGACGCTTACGCCGCTCTGCGTCGGGTGGTTGTAGAAGACCAGGTCGTCATCGCTCCGGACCTTGCCGTTCGGGCCGAGCAGAAGCGCCGAAACGTCCACAGGCGTCTCTCTTGTCGCCACCTGTAACGCCACAGCCTGCGGCTCAAGAGCCGCGTTCCCACCCTTGCTCAGAGACAGTGCTCGCATGCGCCTCGGACATCCCCTCGTGTACCCGTTCCCGGCCTGCCGCTACAAACCGTAGCGACGTGATCACCACAGTGCGAGAGAATGTCGGAAACGATGCGTCCGCATGCCCACCCCCGAGGAAGCTGTACGCCTCCGCCTCCCGAAAGGTGTGCCGCTGCTGCGCATCGTGCGCACCGCCACCCGCGCCGGAACCGTTGTGGAGGTCAACGACACCCGCATGTCCGGCGATGCCTTCGAGGTCGGCCATCCGATCCGCCGCGACGAGTCGGCAATTCGTCCGTCACGGCTCTGACGGACGAGCGGCCGTTGGCGCCCATCGGGCCGCAACCGCACTGCGCGGCGCCGCGTGGACGACAGAACTGGACGAGGAACTTGCCCGAAGGACGCTGGCGGGGCTGGTTGAGGCTGGCGTGCCGGTGCAGGTGAACGGCCCCCGGGAACACCGCGGCGTACCGCCGCGCCTGACCTCTGCGCATTTATGCGTATGGCCGCCGCGCTCGGCCGGGGTGCAATGTGGCCTCACCCTCAAAGGGCGCAGGCCCCGCCGAACCCCCGTCGGCGGGGCCGCGTCATGTCATGGCTGCGGCTGGCAGATGGTGCACGCGGTCGTGTCGTCGAATCGGATCATGTCGCGCGCGTCCCGCACGGTGGGCATGGGGGGTGATGCGGGTCCACTGCGCCGGTTTCGCGATCACGGGACAGTCAGCCGTGTGAAGTTCCGCGGTGGGCGGGTGCATTCGCGATCCGCGGCGAGAACGAAGTCGGTGGCGGCTGCGGCGGGTCGGCCAGCTCGAGGGGGACGTCGTCGTACGCCTCGCCGTCGATCTTCCCGACCGCGCGGGCCGGGACGGGCAGGGCGATTTGGGCCCACCAAGTGCCGTATTTCGCCTGCCGCCAGCGCAGGATACGGCCGGCGGCCTGGCCGCCCCCGCCCCCGAGCCCAAGCCCAAGCCCAAGCCCAAGCCCAATCCCAAGCCCAAGCCAGAGAGGCTGAGCGCGCCCTCGCTTTTGCGGCGCCCCCAACTGACCTGCGTGGCCAACCTGCAATGGCACGAAAACGTTGTCGGTCGACCTCGGGCGGCAAACGGTCAAGGATCAGCGACAGAGACCAGCGGCGCCCTGCCGACGAGATGCGGGAGGGCGCCGCGGAGTTCTTCCAGGGACCTGTTCTACTTGGCCGGTTCCAGGAGCCAGTCCGGCCGCTCATCGCAGTTCAGGACGCGCACCGGACCTTCGGGGTTAGGGGCGGCGAGGCAGCCGCCTGTGTAGAGGTTGCGGATTTCGGCGGGGGTGCTGGGTCCGCGGTCCTCGATCTGCCACTGGTCGAGCCACCACCCTTTGTCAAGGCACCCGCGAAGACGGCTCCTGACTCCGCCCCGGAGTCAGCCGCGCGTCCGCTCACGCAGGACCCTCGGCACGGCTGCGCCCCGGCCGTCCGTAGACGACCGGGGCACCGAACCCGCAGGTCAGGTCCATCCGGAGAGGATCGACCCCGTAGGCCGCGTGGGACTCGAACCCACAACCAATGGATTGAAAGTCCCGGTCAGGGCGTGCCGGGCGGTGGCCGGATGTGGGCCGCCATCCGAAACCCGCAGGTCAGACGGCGCCGGGCTGTCGACGCGTAGCGCCGGGATTGGCTTGACGCGATGGCAAGCGCGCACGGAATCGACAAGGCGGCCGTGGCCGCTCAGGCTCGTTGGCTTCAGGGAGTCACGCCGGGCAAGTCCCAAACCGGTTTGTAGGTCGGCTTGACCAGGAGCACGCGGCCATTCTCGTCGCGCAGCAGGACATCGGCGGAGACGCGCTTGCGGGCCTGAGTGGCGTTGCCTTCGGCGAGATACGCGTTCCATACCTCGGGGTCGGCTGGAGTGGGCCTCATGGGGTGATGCCTCCGCGGGACGGGGAGATGATGTCGGCGAGCAGGAGCATCTCGCGCGCCGTGCGTCGTCGGAAGGGTCTTGGGAAGACACAGGCCGGCGGATTGCCGTGGCGGTTAGGTTTGTCGTGTGACTGACTTCGTACAGGTTTCCACCGCCACCGAGACGCGGGAGCAGGCAGTTCAGCTGGCGGAGTCCGTCGTACGGGCTCGGCTCGCCGCGGGGGCGCAGGTGGTCGGGCCGGTGACGTCGGTGTTCTGGCACCTCGGGGAGTTCGGGACCGGGGAGGAGTGGCAACTGCTCCTCAAGACGACAGCGGAGCGGTATCCCGCACTCGAAGAGCACCTGATGGCGCACCACCCCTGGGACAATCCGGAAGTCGTCGCCGTACCGATCACCGCCGGTTCGCCTCCGTACCTGCGGTGGGTGGAGGACAGCACCACCCCGAGCCGGAACCCGTAGGCGTCGGCGTCCAAACGCCCTAATCCCCCGCGCGCTCGGCGCCCGGCGGCCACACCACGTCCACCGGGATGCCCTCCGCCCGCGCCTCCAGGACCACGTCGGCGGTGCCGCCGCCCTTGCCGTTCGGCGGCTGCCCGTCCCATACGGCGACCAAGCGGTCCGCGCGTTCCAGGAGAATGCGGTTCGCCGCTTCGTACGCCTCCCGTCCGGCCGTGGCGAACGGCGCGACCACCACCTCGGCGGCGGCCTGCGCCAGCCGGTCGAACGCGGGAGCGTGGTCGGGCTTCACCTTCTCCGCCCGGTAGTCGCGGGACGGAATGACCACCACCAACTCACCGCCGGCGGCGAGGACTTCTTCCGCGAAGAGGGTGTCCGAACCCGCTGCCAGGCACGAGACACCGACGAGTTCGGTGGCGTGGTACCGCGCCACCACCTCGCGCAGGGCCTCTCGAACCAAGCTCACCGAGGCCACGGTGAGATCCATGTGGCCGGTGACGGCGAGGACGGTCAACGGGTCAGCTCCCTCTCGGAGTTCAGTCAGAAAGGCGCTCGCGAAGCCGCGCGCGGGCCTCGCGAACCGTAGGCGAGGCGCCATGGCCGACCGTATAGGAATACAGGTGGGCCATGCCGTCCCTGACGCGAGCGGAGTGCATCTGCTGACCCGCGTCCAAGGCGGCGTGCGTCTGAGCGCACCCGGATACACGGTCACCGCAGAGGAAGTACACCTCAGCGAGTCCCAGACGGTCGAGTACATGGCTGCGGCCTGCCTCGGGGCCGCGCCGCGCGAGAGCCGCGCGGATTTGCTCACCAGCCTGTTCCGCGTGCAACCGCGGTTTCTGGCGGGCCAGTTCCAGGAGCCTCCCTCCAGTAGTCCCGGTGAGTTCGGCGTCGTCGAAGTAGCTGATCCAGTACGGTTCGTCAGCAGACGCGTCGGCAAGGTCCTGCCGGGCAAGCTCCGTCGCTCTCTCGAACGCCGTGGTACGTCCGAGCGCGGCCATGGCCCAGGCTTCCCGGGTGCGCAGCATGGCCCGTAGCCGTGGTCCCGCGACACCACGCGAGCCCTCTTGGGCAAGGCGGACGAGTTCGAGGGCGTCGTGCGGCCGGCCGTTGTAGAGCATCTGCCGGGCCATGCCTGCGAGCACGTTGGCTCCCCACAGCCGGTCTCCACCCGCATGTGCGGCCCGCAGCGACAGACGGTAGTAGTCTTGGGCTCGTCGTTGCAGGCCGCTGTCCCATGCCATGGTGGCTGCCGTACCGGCCAGGTAGGCGAGCACGCGATGGAGGCGTTCCTCGATCGGGGGGCCTGGTGCTCCTCCAGGGCAGCGGCGACCTCGGAGAGCTGCCCGAGGACGGCTCGACGACGCAGGCCCCCGCCATAGCGGTGGTCCCACATGCGGAACACCTTGGCGGACTCTTCCAGTTGCTCGACGTCCCCCAGGCCCAGCCGCCCCGGGCGGGGACGCCGTCGGCCTCTCTCACCCGGGTGCATCCAGCCCTCCAGGCTGTCGAGCAGATGAGCGCCCGACAGTGTGGTGGCTGCGAGGGCGCGTGCCAGCATGCGCCTGTCCATCGCGTGGTCCGCACGGGTGAGTTGACCTGCGAGTTCCACGGTCACGTCACTCTTCCAAGGGGAGTCCATGTGTACCGGCACCTCCGCCGTGTCGGGTGGGGGTACGACCTCACCTTCCCACGGACGTGGAGCAAGGCCGATGAAGCCGCCGGGAATGCCCAGCCCGTCGGCGATGCGCGCCAGTACGTCGTACGAAGTGATCTGCGCGCTGCCGGACATGATGGTGGACACCTTGCCGGGCGTCAGACCGCAGGCGATCGCGATCCGGTTCTGTGAGAAGCCGGCGTACTGCTTGATGATCCGGAAGGCATCCGCGAAGTCGTGCTCAGCGAGCGCGCAACGCACATCGACCCTGGTCAGAATCTCCTGTGGGATCTGAAGAGCGGGCATGGGAACTCCTGGCACATTGTCCGCGGCCGTGACCGAACGTGCCCAGCGTATTACCGAGGCGGTAACACCTGCCGGTACTTCTCTCTGATCACGACCGGGCCGACGCTGAAAGAACTTCGACTTCCACACATCGAGAGAGCGGCGACCCCGTTGATGACGGCACCGAGTACAAGCGCGCAGGGCCACCGCGGCAGCACGGGGCAGCCGACCCCGCCGGTTGGGCGGCTCGACGCCGTGCCGTACGTCGCCCTGTGGAGCGGGGAGCGGGACGGGCCGATGCCGGTGGTGGCGCGGCGGGACGGGCGGGGCATCCGGTACGCCGACGAGCGGGCGTACGACCGGGACTCGCGCGGGGTGCTGTGGTCGCGCACGCCCTCCCAACCCGGCCGTGGGGAACCGCGGTTCGGGGAGGTGCACAGCCTGCGGCAGCGCCTCGCGATGGCCGGACTGCGCTGCCAGATCTGCGGCGGGCCGGCCGACCGCAACGCCGATGGCGTGCTCTGGCTCATCGACGCCCGCCCCGACCGGCTCCTCCCCGG
>NZ_JACEGK010000119.1:0-16188 GCF_056859195.1 Streptomyces sp. NH27 | reverse complement strand
TCCCGTCCGTGGCCCCCTGATCCGCCGTCCCCCCGGTCGTCGTCCCGCCGGTGGTGCCCCCGTCGATCCCGCCCGTCGTCCCGCCGACCGTGCTCGTACCGGTGCCGCCGCTGGTGATCGCGCCGGTGGTCGCGCCCATCACCGTGAAGCCGCCGTGGCCGCCATGGCCGCCGTGCCCGCCATGGCCCTTGCCGTTGTCGCCACCGTTGTCCCCGGTGCCGTCGCCGTTGGGCGGCTGCTGCGACTTGTTCGGGTCCGGCACATTGAGCGGGACGGTGGTGAAGTTCGCCACGGGCGTGCCCTCGAGGGCGCCGCTCATCGCGTCCTTCCAGATCGGCGCGGGTCCGTCGGCACCCTGCACCTTGTCGTAGCTGCGCGGGCCGATGGTGATGTCGATCATCTGCCGCTTGTGTGCCGGGTCGCCCATCCACACGGCCGAGGCGAGGTTCGGCGTGTAACCGGCGAACCAGGCGGCGTAGCGGTTGTCGGTGGTACCGGTCTTACCGGCCGTCTCCCGGCCGGGGAGGTTGGCCGCGGTACCAGTACCGTCGTCGACGACACCCTTGAGCATGGTGTTGAGGGTGTCCGCGGTCTGCTGCGACATCGCCTGCGAGCAGAGCGACTTGGGCACCGTCAGGTGCTTGCCCTGGGCGTTGGTCACCGAGTTGATCACGATCGGCGTGCAGTAGACGCCGCGGTTGGCGAAGGCCGCGTAGGCGGCGGACACGGTCAGCGGCGACACCTCGTTGGTGCCCAGGGTGAGCGAGGCGCCCTGCACCATCGGCTTGCCGTCGGCCCGGGTCACGCCGAGCTTGTCGGCCATCTTCACGATCGGGCAGAGGCCGATGTCGGCTTCGAGCGCCACGAAGTAGGTGTTGATGGACTGCTTCAGCGCGTCCGGCATCGAGTACGGGCCGATTTCCGACGGCATCTCGTTCTGCGTGGTCTTGTCGCTGTGCAGGACCGAGCCGTTGCAGGTGGTCACGTCGGGGTACTGGATCTTGTTCGGCGCGGGGTAGGACTGCGAGGGCTTGTAGCCCGCCTCCAGGGCGGCCGCCGCGGTGATCGGCTTGAACGTCGAACCGTTCTGGAAGCCCAGCCCGCCGTCCATGTCCTCGTTGACCGAGTAGTTGATCTGGGTCTCGTTCTTGCCGAGGCCGTACTGCTTGCTCTGGCCCATCGCGACGACCTTGCCGGTGCCGGGCTGCACCATGGTCATCGCCGCGGCGATGGCGTCGCTCTTGTAGACGTGGTTGCTGATCCCGTCGAGCAGCGACTTCTGCGCCTTCGGGTCGAGCGTGGTGGTGATGGTCAGACCGCCGGTGTTCCAGACCTTGGCGCGGTCCTCCTTCGTCTTGCCGAAGGCGGCGTTCTGCAGGAAGGTCTCGCGGACGTAGTCGCAGAAGAAGCCGGCGCCGTTGACGGCGGTGATGCAGCCGTTCTTCGGGGTGCTGACCTTGAGGCCGAGCGGGGCCTTCTGCGCGGCGGCGGCCTGGGCCGGGGTGATGTCCTTGAGCTGGGCCATCCGCGCCAGCACGATGTTGCGCCGCTTGGTCGCGGAGTTCGGGGCGCTGATCGGGTCGTACCCGGTCGGGGACTGGACCAGCCCGGCGAGCGTCGCGGCCTGCGGGAGGGTGAGGTCCTTGGCGTGGGTGCTGAAGTAGCGCTTGGAGGCCGCCTCGATGCCGTACGCCTGCTCGCCGAAGAAGGTGATGTTGAGGTAGTTCTCCAGGATCTTCTTCTTGCCGAGTTCCTTCTCGACCTGGATCGCGTACTTCATTTCCTTGATCTTGCGGCCCACGGTCTGCTGAGTGGCCTCGGCGACCTTGCCCGGGTCGTCGCCGGCCTCCTCCACGAAGACGTTCTTCACGTACTGCTGGGTGAGCGTGGAGGCGCCCTGGGTGCCGCTGTCCGAGGCGTTGTGGCTCAGGGCGCGCAGGATGCCCTTGAGGTCGATCGCACCGTGCTCGTAGTACCGCGAGTCCTCGATGTCGACCAGCGCGTTGAGGATGTTGGGGCTCATCCGGGTGATCGGCACCACGGTGCGGTCACGCGAGTAGACGGTGGCGATGAGGCCGCCGTCCGCGTCGAGGATCTTGGACGCCTGACTCAGGGGTGGCTGCTTCAACTCTCCTGGCAGGTCGTCGAAGCCTTTGACGGTGCCCTTGGCGGACAGCCCGAGTGCACCGGCGGCGGGCAGCGCGATTCCCGCGAGCACCACGCCGGCCAGCACGCTGACACCGAGGAACTTGGCGACCTGCTGGGCCGTCGACAATCCCCCACCGGAACGCTTGTGAGCCATGCACAGCAGCCTAAACCGTCATCCTGGCAGTTCCCGAGGGTCAGGTCGCTTTCTGGGGGGACGCGTACGAGACCGTGACATTACGAGGCCGTGACGTTCGTGACGGAAGCGGGTCGCGGCGGACCCCGGGAGTGGGGGCGTACGCCGGCGCGCGGCGTGGCGGACGCGGCTCGGGACCTCTCACGCGACGGACGGGGTACGGGCGTTGCGATTTCCCGGACGCGCGGTGGGGTGGTCGCCTACTCTGTAGCAGGCGGGGCACGAAGGCATCGTGACCCCTTACCTCCTTTGTCACTCTTGTGAGTGATGAGAACTGCCCGAAATTCGGTATATGCCTGGGGACTTGGCGCCCTCGGGTGAGCGGAGAGTCTGGCTTCTCCCGATATATCCGATTTCGTCGCGGCTCACTCCGTTGGGTGATCTGCCGCGCACGCATAGTCCATTCGGGCCATGCAAGATTGGGCCTGAAAGGGCTGTTGCGTCGCGCCTACCTTCCGTAACGTCCTCAACTGGCAACGGTGAATATGCCGTTTGCCGCCGTGGGGGAGCCTCGATTCGGGAGAGGACGGCGCCAGCATGAGCGGCTGGGTAACCGACTGGAGCACGCAGGCTGCGTGCAAGACGACTGATCCGGACGAGCTGTTCGTCCAGGGTGCGGCCCAGAACCGGGCGAAGGCGGTGTGCACCGGCTGCCCGGTGCGGACCGAGTGCCTGGCGGACGCGCTCGACAACCGGGTCGAGTTCGGTGTGTGGGGGGGGATGACCGAGCGTGAACGCCGCGCTCTGCTGCGCCGCCGTCCGACCGTGACGTCCTGGCGCCGGCTGTTGGAGACCGCTCGTACCGAGTACGAGCGCAGCACCGGCCTGCTGCCGATCGGCGACGAGACGGACGAGGACTACGCCGCGGCCGGCTGACCGGCGACGAGACGGACGAGGACTACGCGACGGCTACGCCGCGGCCGGCTGATCGCCGCCGAGACGCAGGCCGATCGCCCGCAGCCCCCCCAGGTCGTGCACGTCGCCGGGCAGCGCCGTGACTTCGACCACAGGGACTTCGGGGTGCACCGACACGAAGCGGTCGCGCGTGCGCCGCTCGCGGGCGACCACCTGCATCCGCTCGGCGTGCAGGCGCAGCAGCCCGGCGGCGAGGAGCTCCGTACGGTCCTGGGGGTCTGCCTCGGCACGGTCCCGGGTGCTGTCCGCGGCACCCTTCCCGGCGCCTTCCGCGGCGCTGTCGAGACCATCGAAGTCAGCCTTCCCGGCGGGGAGATCGACAATGCCGCCGTCGGCAAGATTTTCCGCGACCGCGTCCTCCAGTGCCTCGGCGGCGGCCAACGCCCGCTCCGCGGTGAGCTGGTCGGCACCACTGCCGTGCACGCGGTTGAGCACCAGCCCGGCCAGTGGCATGTCCTCGGCGGCCAGCCGGTCCACGAAGTAGGCCGCCTCGCGCAGCGCGTCCCGCTCGGGGGCGGCGACCACCAGGAACGCGGTGCCGGGCGCCTGGAGCAGCCGGTACGTGGCGTCGGCGCGGGTACGGAACCCGCCGAACATGGTGTCCATGGCGGCGACGAAGGTCTGCACGTCGCGCAGCAGCCCGGCGCCCATCACCTTGCTCAGGGTGCCGGTCATCATCGACATGCCCATGTTGAGGAACTTCACCCCGGCCCGGCCACCGACCTTCGCCGGCGCCATCAGCAGCTTGATGAAGCGGCCGTCGAGGAACGAGCCGAGCCGCTTGGGGGCGTCGAGGAAGTCCAGCGCGCTACGGCTCGGCGGGGTGTCGACGATGATCAGGTCCCAGGCGTCCTGGGCCCGTAGCTGGCCCAGCTTCTCCATCGCCATGTACTCCTGGGTGCCGGCGAATCCGGCCGACAGCGACTGGTAGAAGGGGTTCTCCAGGATCGCCCGGGCCCGCTCGGGGTCGGAGTGCTGCACCACGACCTCGTCGAACGTCCGTTTCATGTCCAGCATCATCGCGTGCAGCGAGCCGCCGGCCGACCGATCGATTCCAGCCACCTCGCGCGGGGTGTTGTCGAGTTCGCTCAGGCCCATCGACTGCGCCAGACGGCGCGCGGGGTCGATGGTGAGTACCACCGCGGTGCGCCCGCGCTCGGCGGCGCGCACGCCCAGTGCGGCGGCGGTGGTGGTCTTGCCGACACCGCCGGAACCGCAGCACACGATGATGCGGGCCTTGGGGTCGTCGAGCAGCGGATCGATCTCCAGCGGGGGGCTTTCCAGGCTCATCCGTGCGACCTCAGAACTCGGGCTCGTTGTACGCGGTGTCGGCGTCGTCTCTTCGGGCGGGCGCCGTCAGTCATCGTCCACGTTCGCGGCGTCGGCGGTGGCGGTGGCGCCGGCGTCGGCGGTGGCGTCGTCCAGGGCTTCGGCGTCGTCCGGCAGGTCACCGTCGTCCGGCGTGACAGGGGCGTGGGCGTCCTCGCGGGCGGGCGCCACCGCCTGATGGCGCAGGCTCTCGGCGAGCCGGTAGAGCCCGCCGAGGTCCACTCCGTCGCCGAGCAGCTCCAACTCCCGCACCGGCAGCCCGAGTCCGGCGATCTCCGCGCGCTGCTCCCGCTCCAGCACCACCCGCTGGGCGTGCTCGTGGGCCTGGGCGAAGAGTGGCTCGACGAGGCGCTCCGCGACGCCGCCACGGCGCGCGCCGCCGAGCCCGGCCTGGGACAGCGCCTTGGCGACGGCGGCCCTGCGCTTGCCGTTGCCCGCGCCGCTCCCGCCCGTACCGTTCCCGCCGCCCCTACCGTTCGTGCCGCTCTCGGTGCCGGCCACCTCCGCCAGTTCGGCGTCCGCCAGCAGCACCGGCCGCACCATGTTGACGATCACCGCGCCCACCGGCAGCCCCGCCGAGCGCAGTTCCGCCACGCCGTCCATCGTCTCCTGGACCGGCATCTCCTCCAGGAGCGTCACCAGGTGGATCGCGGTCTGCGGGGACTTCAGCACCCTCATCACGGCCTGTGCCTGGTTGTGTATCGGGCCGACCCTGGCCAGGCCCGCGACCTCGTCGTTGACGTTGAGGAAGCGGGTGATCCGGCCGGTCGGCGGGGCGTCGAGCACCACCGAGTCGTACACAGGCCAGCCCGCCTTGTCCTTGCGGCGCACCGCCTCGCACACCTTTCCGGTGAGCAGCACGTCGCGCAGGCCGGGGGCGACGGTGGTGGCGAAGTCGATCGCGCCGAGCTTCCTCAGCGCCCGGCCGGCCCGGCCGAGCTTGTAGAACATGTCGAGGTAGTCGAGCATCGCCAGTTCGGCGTCGATGGCCAGGGCGTGCACCTCGCCGCCGCCCGAAGCGGAAGCGATCCTGCGCTCCTCGTACGGCAGTGCCTCGGTCTCGAAGACCTGGGCGACACCCTGCCGCTCCTCGACCTCGCACAGCAGCACCCGGCGGCCCTCGGCCGCGAGGGCGAGCGCCAGTGCGGCGGCGACCGTGGTCTTGCCCGTGCCGCCCTTGCCCGTCACGACGTGGAGTCTGACGGCTGATGACTGTTGAGGGCTCACCCTTGCGAGCCTAACCATTCGGCGGCCCGGTCACCCCTTCGGCCACCGGTTCGCCGTGCGGAGCCGCCGCACGGGCCGGGCCGGGCGAGGCACTAAAGTCGCGGTATGGCGAAGAAGTGGGAGTACGCGACCGTACCGCTGCTGGTGCACGCGACGAAGCAGATCCTGGACAACTGGGGCGAGGACGGCTGGGACCTGGTCCAGGTCGTCCCGGGCCCGAACACCGAGCAACTGGTTGCCTACATGAAGCGGGAGAAGGAGTGAGCGGCGGCGTCGCGTCACGGCTCGCCGAACTGGGGCTGACCCTGCCCGACGTGGTGCCGCCGCTGGCCGCGTACCAGCCCGCGGTCCGCTCGGGCGCGTACGTCTTCACCTCGGGGCAGTTGCCGATGATCGAGGGGAAGCTGCCGGCGACCGGCAAGGTCGGCGCCGAGGTGAGCCCGGAGCGGGCCAAGGAACTCGCCGCGACCTGCGCGCTGAACGCCCTCGCGGCGGTCCGCTCGGTCGTCGGCGACCTGGACCGGATCGCCCGCGTGGTCAAGGTGGTCGGCTTCGTCGCCTCCGCGCCGGACTTCACCGGCCAGCCCTCGGTGGTCAACGGCGCCAGCGAACTGCTCGGCGCGGTGCTGGGCGACAAGGGCGTGCACGCGCGCAGCGCGGTCGGTGTCGCGGTGCTGCCGCTGGACGCGCCGGTCGAGGTCGAGATCCAGGTCGAACTGGCCGACTGAGCCCCGCCGGGCCGCCGCCGTGGCGGTGACCCGGCAGCGCTCGGACGGCGACGGGAGGACGGCGCGGTGGGTGAGGGTACGGACGAGGGTGCCGGGCGTACGGACATGGGCGCGCGCCCAGGCGCGGGCGACGGCCGGGCCGGGTGGGGGGCCGTACCGACGCGGCCGGAGCTGATCCTGCACCTCACCGAGCGCGCCCTGTGGGACGAGGCCCGCGCGGTGGGCAGCTACGAACTGTCCACCCGCGACCGCACCCTCGGCGACGTCGGCTTCATCCACTGCTCGCTGCGCCACCAGCTCCCGGCGGTCGCCGCGCTGCTCTACGGCGCCGAGCCGGCCCGTACCGACCTGGTCGTCCTGGTGATCGAGGTGGCCCGGCTCGACGTGCCGGTCCGCTACGAGCCACCCGTACCGGGCGGCGAGGAGTTCCCGCACATCTACGGTCCGCTGGCGGTCACCGCGGTGGTCGCGGTGGAGCCGTGGCCGGGGCCGTAGCGCGTTCGTCCACAGCCGTTCGGGTGACCCTCGAACAAATCGCCGCGGGCACGTAGGCTCCGGCCATGAGCAGCATGAACGGTGGCCCCTTCACCGCGGGCTGGGCCGACCGCGTTCGCGCCCTGGCCCGCGGCGAACTGGTCCCGGTCGACGCGCGGCCGGCCGCGACGGTACTGCTGCTGCGCGATCCAGAGACGGGCAGTGCGTCCGCCGGCGAGGCGGGCGGTGTGTCCGCGGGGGAGGGCGGCGGTCCCGCCGTCCACATGCTGCGCCGTCGCGCGTCCATGGCCTTCGCCGCGGGCGCGTACGCGTACCCCGGTGGCGGGGTCGATCCGCGGGACGAGCGGCCGGTGCGCTGGGCCGGGCCGCCGCTGGAGTGGTGGGCGCGGACGCTCGGCGTGCCCGTCGGCCAGGCGCAGGCGGTGGTCTGCGCGGCGGTCCGCGAGACCTTCGAGGAGGCCGGGGTGCTGCTGGCCGGGCCCGACGACGCGAGCGTGGTCGCCGACACCACCGGGGCGGAATGGGAGGCCGACCGCGCCGCCCTGGTCGCCCACGACCTCGCCTTCGCCGACTTCCTGGCCGCCCGCGACCTGGTGCTGCGCTCGGACCTGCTCGCCCCGTGGGCGCGCTGGATCACCCCCGAGTTCGAGTCGCGCCGCTACGACACCTGGTTCTTCCTGGCCCTCCTGCCACCGGGCCAACGCACCCGCGACGTCTCCGGCGAGGCCGACCACACCGTCTGGCTGCGCCCGGCCGAGGCGGTCGACGGCCACGCCCGCGGCGAGATGGCGATGCTCCCGCCCACCCTCGCCACCCTCCGCTCGCTGCTGCCGTACGGTCACGCCGCCGACGCGCTGGCCGCCGCGGCGGACCGGGACCTGACCCCGGTGATCGCGCAGGCGTCCCTGGACGACGAGGGCCGGGTCATGCTGACCTGGCCGGGCCACGACGAGTTCAGCCGGGAGCAGCCGTGACGGCCGCCCAGCCGCCGGGCCGCCCGCAGTCCGTCGTCGGCGGCCCCGCCACCGCCCGCTCGCTGTGCGTCCTGGCACCCAACCCGTCGCCGATGACGCTCGACGGCACCAACACCTGGATCGTCGCCGAGCCAGACTCCCCGCTGGCAGTCGTCATCGACCCGGGCCCGCAGGACGAGGAACACCTGGCCCGGGTGATCGCCACCGCCGAGCAGCACGGCCGGCGGGTCGCGCTGACCCTGCTCACCCACGGCCACCCGGACCACGCGGAGGGCGCGGCCCGCTTCGCCGAGATGACCCGCGCCCCGGTCCGCGCCCTCGACCCGGCGCTGCGGCTCGGTGACGAGGGCCTGGCCGCGGGCGACATCGTGACCACCGGCGGCCTGGAACTCCGGGTGATCGCCACCCCCGGCCACACCGCCGACTCGCTCTCCTTCCACCTGCCCGCCGACCGGGCGGTGCTCACCGGCGACACCGTGCTGGGGCGCGGCACCACCGTGGTCGCCCACCCCGACGGCCGCCTCGGCGACTACCTGGACTCCCTGCGCCGGCTCCAGTCCCTCACCGTGGACGGCGAGGTGGACACGGTGCTGCCCGGCCACGGACCGGTGCTCGACGACGCGCGCGGCGCCGTCGAGTTCTACCTCGCACACCGCGCGCACCGCCTGGCCCAGGTCGAGACCGCCGTCGAGTCCGGCCTGCGCACCGTCTCCGACGTGGTCGCCCACGTCTACGCCGACGTCGACCGCGCGCTCTGGCCCGCCGCCGAACTGTCGGTCCGCGCCCAACTCGACTACCTGCGTGAACACGGACTCATCGAACTGCCATGACACTTCAGCCCGCACCCTCCTCCGCGCCCTCGCCGTCGTCCCCGACCGCCACGGCCGCCGATCCCGCCACCGATCCCGCGACCGCCCTGTTCGCGCCCTGGTCGCCGTCCTTCGTCAAGGACCCCTACCCGGCCTACGCGGCCCTGCGCGCGGCCGGCCGCGCACACCGTTTCGAGCCCACCGACCAGTGGCTCGTCGCGCACTACGACGACGTCAGCGCCCTGCTGCGGGACCGCCGGCTCGGCCGCACCTACCTGCACCGCTTCAGCCACGAGGAGTTCGGCCGCCAGCCGCCGCCGCCCGAGCACGAGCCGTTCACCACCCTCAACGGCAACGGGATACTGGATCTCGAAGCCCCGGTGCACACCCGCATCCGCCGCCTGGTCGCCAAGGCGTTCACCCCGCGGATGGTGGACGACCTCGCGCCGACCGTGCACCGGCTCGCCGCCGAGCTGATCGCCGCCCTGCGCGGGGACGGCGGCGGCGACCTGCTCGCCCGCGTCGCCGAGCCGCTGCCGGTCGCGGTCATCGCCGAGATGCTGGGGGTGCCGCCCGCCGACCGCGGACTGCTGCGCCCCTGGTCCGCGGCGATCACCGGCATGTTCGAGCTGAACCCGACCGCGGAGACCGCCCAGCTCGCGGTGCGGGCCAGCGAGGAGTTCTCCGACTACCTGCGCGGCCTGATCGCCACCCGCCGCCGCGCCCCCGGCGACGACCTGATCAGCGCCCTGATCGCCGCGCACGACGACGGTGACGTGCTCAGCGAGCAGGAGATGATCTCCACCTGCGTGCTGCTCCTCAACGCCGGCCACGAGGCCACCGTCAACACCACCACCCTCGGCTGGCTCCAGCTCTTCCGTCACCCGGACCAGCTCCGCCTGCTCGCCGACGCCACCACGGCCACCGCGGGTACCACCGGCACCGCCGGTACCGCCGCCGGCGAGGAACTGCTGCGCGGCGCCGTCGAGGAGATGCTGCGGTACGACACCCCGCTCCAGCTCTTCGAACGCTGGGTGCTGGACGACATCGAGCTCGGTGGCAGCACCATCCCGCGCGGCTCCGAGGTGGCCTTGCTGTTCGGCTCCGCCAACCGCGACCCGGCCCGCTTCCCCGATCCCGACCGCTTCGACATCACCCGGCCCGCGGCCGGCAACAAGCACCTCACCTTCGGCGCCGGCATCCACTTCTGTCTGGGCGCGCCACTGGCCCGGCTCGAACTCACCGCGTCCTTCGGCACCTTCCTGCGCGACGCCCCCGGCATGCGGCTGGTCGAGGAGCCCGCCTGGCGCCCTGGCTACGTGATCCGCGGCCCGGAGCAGCTGCTCGTCACCTGGTGAGGCGGGGCCCGCCCGGGCGGGGGCGGGCCGGGAGACCGTACGAAGGCCCCGGCCCTCCGCCCCGTCTACCGCGGCACCGTCAGCCGCCAGGCCGACGACTCCACCGTCCACGTACGGGACCGCACCGGCCCGGTGATCGCCGAGTCGGCCCGGTAGCGGAAGTCGCGGCCGGAGACCGTGATGGTGCGCGCCCGGGCACGCACCTGCGCGGAGCCCGGGGTGCGGCGGACGAAGATCTCGGCGAGCCCGGTGGGCGCGGGCCGCACAGACACTTCGTGCACCGGCTCGTCCAGATCGGCGAGCAGCACTCCGTCGGCCTCGACCCGCAGCCGCTGGCGGCGCGGCGGCGGATTGCCGTTGACCGGGATCGGCGAGGTGAGCGTGCGCACCAGGGAACGGGCGGTCTTCTCCACCGGTGTCCACCAGCGCGCGGTGGTGTGTGCGACCGGTATGCCGCACGGCAGGCTGAGCGTGCCGAGCACGATGCCGCCGCTCTCGTCGACCAGCAGATCCAGCTCGCGCTCCACGCCGTCGAGCACAGCGCGGGCCGCGGCCGGCACCTGCACCGGCACCCCCAGCGCGTGCACCAGCGTGGAGCGCGGCCCGATCGGCACCACCGACAGTGGTGAGTCGTGCAGGGTGCGTTCTCGCCGCAGCACGTTGACCGTGCGCAGCAGGGCAGCGTCGTCGCCCAGCACCACCAGATGGCGCCGGCCGCGATGGGCGAGTGCCCGCTCGGCCTCCTCGGCGGACTCGGGGAACGCCATCTTCACGGAGGCCGCGCCCGCACACAGCACATCCTTGGCGATCCGGACGGATTCGCCGTCGGTGGCGCGTGCGGCGGGGTCGATGACCACGAGCAGGGGATGCCCGGCCGGGACGTGAGCCGACACCTTGGTCCTTCCTCAGGTAAAGTCTTGGTGCAAGAGCCCCTTGCGCCTTTGCGTCAGGGGCTTCGTCTATTCCGGGGCAGGTTCGACGGCTCTCTGCACGTTGGACATGCCCCGCCCGGAAGGGGTGTACGCCTGTGCCCGCACTTGTGCTGCTCGGTGCTCAGTGGGGTGACGAGGGCAAGGGGAAGGCCACCGACCTGCTCGGTGGCTCCGTGGACTATGTGGTGCGCTACCAGGGCGGTAACAACGCCGGTCACACGGTCGTCGTCGGCGACCAGAAGTACGCACTGCATCTGCTCCCCTCGGGAATCCTGTCACCGGGCTGCGTCCCGGTGATCGGCAACGGTGTCGTCGTCGACCCGAACGTCCTGCTCTCCGAGCTGAGCGGACTGAACGAGCGCGGTGTCGACACGTCCAAACTGCTGATCAGCGGCAACGCCCATCTGATCACGCCCTACCACCAGACCATCGACAAGGTGACCGAGCGCTTCCTGGGCAACCGGAAGATCGGCACCACGGGTCGTGGCATCGGCCCGGCCTACGCGGACAAGATCAACCGGGTCGGCATCCGTGTGCAGGACCTCTTCGACGAATCGATCCTTCAGCAGAAGGTCGAGGCCGCGCTCCAGGACAAGAACCAGATCCTGGTCAAGATCTTCAACCGGCGTGCCATCACCACCGAACAGGTCGTCGAGGAATACCTCGGCTACGCGGCGCAGATCAAGGACTTCGTCGCCGACACCACCCTGGTGCTGAACGACGCACTGGACGCCGGCAAGGTCGTGCTCATGGAAGGCGGGCAGGGCACGCTCCTTGACGTCGATCACGGCACTTACCCCTTCGTCACCTCGTCGAACCCGACGTCCGGCGGCGCCTGCACCGGCAGCGGTGTCGGCCCCACCAAGATCACCCGGGTGATCGGTATCCTCAAGGCGTACACAACGCGTGTGGGCTCCGGACCGTTCCCCACCGAGCTGCTGGACGAAGACGGCGACAAGCTGCGCACCATCGGCCGCGAGTTCGGCGTCACCACCGGGCGCAACCGCCGCTGCGGCTGGTTCGACGCGGTGATCGCCCGTTACGCCACCAGGGTGAATGGCCTTACCGACTTCTTCCTCACCAAGCTGGACATCCTCACCGGCTGGGAGCGCATCCCGGTCTGTGTGGCCTACGAGGTCGACGGCCGCCGGGTGGACGAACTCCCCTACAGCCAGAGTGACTTCCACCACGCCAAGCCGATCTACGAGTACCTGCCCGGCTGGTCGGAGGACATCACCGGCGCCAAGTCCCTCGCCGACCTGCCGAAGAACGCGCGGGACTACGTGAAGGCACTGGAGGAGATGTCCGGCGCGCCGATCTCGGCGATCGGGGTCGGCCCCGGCCGGGACGAGACGATCGAGATCAACTCCTTCCTCTGAGACGCGCCTTCGAGCCCGCGCCGCGCGCTGTGCGCACGGGTAAGCCCCGCCCACCCTGGTGAGCGGGGCTTACGACCTGGTGCACGATAGGCGGCGGGCTCGCGACGTCCTGCGACTCCGTCTGCGGCGTTGCCGAAGTGTCCTCAGGAAACCACCCTGAGGACACTTCGGCGCCTTGCATCCGAAGCCCCATGACGCCGCTCGCTGATCCACCGCCTGTCGTGCACCAGGTCGTTACCCACACGCTCGACGCGTCAGCCGGTGACCTTGGTGTACGTCAGCGGCGCCTTGCCGTCGTCCAGGTCGCTTCGTTGCAGGTGGGTGGAGTCGATCAGGCTCAGCATGCTGGCGTCGCCCGGGGTGCAGGAGGACGCGGGCTCGCCGCTGACCACCTTCGACGGGCTCAACTCCACCGGCGGCCCCTGCACGGTCACCCGCATGTCCCAGGAGCAGGAGTACGACGCGCTGGCGCCCGACAGCTCCACGTCGCCGTTCTCGTGCACGGTCAGCGTGCGCGTGTTGTCGCCGTTGTCGTCGCTGGTGAACGAGGTCCGCCAGGTGCCCACCATGTCCTGCAGCCCGCCGCCGCCCATCGGCATCGGCCGCTGGGTCGATGTGCCGGTGGCGGTGGGGTCGCGGGTCGGGGAGTGCGCGCCGGTCGTCGAGGGGCCCGGCCCCGGGCCCGCTTGGTCGTCCGTGCCGTCGTGCATCGCGACATACGCGGTGACCCCGCCTGCCACGAGCACAAGGGCTACCCCTGCCGCCACGATCGGGCCGAGCCGCCGCCGCGGCGCAGGCGGTGTGGAGAGCGCGGAGGGTACGGAGGGCGCGACTTCCGTCTGCCGAGGTGGAGGCGGGGGCGTCGGTTCCGAGGCGGACGGCACTTCCGCGGTCGCAGGCGCGCCCACGGTCCCCGACGTCTCCGACTGCTCCGGCCGCGCCGCGCCGACGTGCGGATCGGCCGTTGGCACTTCCGCCGCTGGCACTTCCGCGGCTGCGGGCGCTCCCATGGCTGCGGGAGTATCCACGGTCCCCGGTGTCCCCGACTGCTCCGGCCGCGCCGCGCCGGCGCGCGGGTCGGCCGCCGGCACTTCCGCGACTGCGGGAGTATCCGACGCCCCCGACGCCCCCGACGCCCCAGACCGCTCCGGCCACGACGCGCCGGCGCGCGGGTCGGCCGCCGGCTCCTCCGCGGCGACGGCGGCCGCGAACCCGGCCGCCCGCTCGTCACCTCCGGCGCCGGACCGTGGCTTGGCCGGGGTCAGCACGACGGTTTCCGTGGTCTGCGCGGGGACCTTGGCCGGTGCGTCCGCCTCCGCCTCCGCCTGCGCTTCCGCCTCCGTCTCTGTCTCGGCCTCCAACTCCAGCAGCTGCATCGCGTGCCGGCCCAGCCGCGCCACGATCGCCCCGGGCAGCCACGGCTCCGCGTTCCGGTCCGCGTCGCCGTGGTCCTCGCCCGCGCCGTCGGCGCCCTGGGTGCCGTCCTCGCCGAGCAGTTCCCGTACCTCCGTGAGCGACGGCCGCGCCCCCGGGTCCTTGGTCAGGCAGGCGGCCACCAGGTCACGCAACCCTTCCGGTACGGCGTCCAGGTCCGGCGGTTCCTGCACGATACGGAACATCTGCGCGTGCACCCCGCTGGCCGCGGCGCCGAACGGCTGGAGTCCGGTGGCGGCGTAGGCGAGCACCGAGCCGAGGCAGAAGATGTCGCACGCGGGGGTGACCCGGTCGCCCCTCACCTGTTCGGGTGACATGAACGCCGGCGACCCGACCATCGCCCCGGTACTGGTCAGTGACGCGTCGGCGACCGTCTCCAGGGCGCGGGCGATGCCGAAGTCGATCACGCGCGGGCCGTCGATCGTGATCATGACGTTCGACGGTTTGAGGTCGCGGTGCACCAGCCCGGCACCATGGATGTCGGCCAGGGCGTGGGCCAGCCCCGTCGCCAGGACGCGGACCGAGCGCTCCGGCAGCGGCCCGAACTCCTTGGCGACGACGTGCTGGAGCGAGGGCCCCGGCACGTATCCGGTGGCCACCCACGGGATGCCGGTCTCGGTGTCGGCGTCGAGCACCGGCGCCGTCCAGCGCCCGCCGACCCGCCGCGCGGCACGCACCTCGCGCCGGAATCGGGTGCGGAACTCCTCCTGCTCCGCCAGATGCGGCCGCACCAGCTTCACCGCGACCGTACGGCCCCGCTCCGATCTGGCCAGGTAGACCTGGCCCATACCGCCGGCGCCGAGCCTGCCCAGTAGCCGGTACGCACCGATCCAGCGCGGATCGTCGGCCTTCAGCTCGTCCATCGCCCGTCCTGCCCCCGCTCCCGCCACCCGGCAGCAGGGCGCCGCCGGTCGCAACGGCACAGCCATCACGGCGAAGAATAAGCATACGAACGCCGGTCGCCTATGGTGTGCGAGGGTGCGGCGGGCACCTGTGCATCGGGCTGTACGGCAAGGAGGCGGTATGCGGGACGGCGGCGGGCCGCAGGTGCGGCGCAGCAGCCTGCGCCAGCAGATCGCCGACGCCCTGCGCGACGAGATCCTCACCGGCCGGCTCCAGGCCGGGCGGCACTTCACCGTCAAGGAGATCGCCGAGACCTACGGGGTCTCCGCAACCCCGGTCCGCGAGGCCCTGGTCGACCTCGCCGCACAGGGCCTGCTGGAGGTCGAGCAGCACCGCGGCTTCCAGGTGCGGCAGTTCACCGCCGCCGACTTCCGCTCGCTCACCGAGGCCCGCACCTTCGTCGTGGACGCGGCCTTCCACTGGATGACCGAGTACGACGCCGCGGACCCGTCGCCCGACGCCATCGCGTCCGTACGGCGCCGCGCCGAGGCCGCCGCACGCGCCGCGCAGGCAGGCGTCCTTGACGTACTGATCGGCTGTGACCTGCGGTTCTGGCGCGAGTTGGCGGCCATGGGCGGCAACCCGCACCTGAGCGAGTTCCTGGACCGGGTGCGCGCCCAGGCGTGGATCTATGCGGTGCCGCACCTCCGATCGTTGACCGACCTCGCGGGCGTGTGCTGGTCCGGCCACGTCGCCCTGGCCGACGCCGTCGCCGACCGTGACACCGCCACCGCGCTCCACCTCACCCACGAGTACGGCGAGCACACCCTCGCGCTGGTCGAGAAGCTCGCCCTGGCACGCTCCTGACGTGACCGGTCCCCTCCCCTTACGCTGTACGCCCCCGACCGGATGGAGTTGCTTCGTGGCCTGCGACCTGTGGCTCGTGCCCCTCGTGGATGTGCTGTGCCACAGCCCGGAAAACCCGTTCTCCGAGGAACTCGCCCGCTACGACAAGGCGTTGGCGGAGGCGGGCCAGCCGCCCGTGCCCGTCTACGGCTACATGCCGGGGCTGTCCGGCGACGTGGCGCCCGTGGCCTGTTTCGACTACGACGCGCTGCACTTCCTGCGCCGCGCCTACCTGCTGGCCCTCCAGGGCCTCGAAGTCAGCCCGGTCGACGCGCTCGGCGGCGACTACGAGGAACTGCTGGAGATGTTCGAGACCACCGCGCAGTCCTCGCACCTGGTCTGGCACTACGACCACGCGGGCGCCTACGTCCCCCTCGACTTCCCGCATCCCGTCGTCAACGACGAACTCCTCGAAGGCGGCGGCCCGCTCGGCTCCAGCCACGGTCTGCTGCGCGAGCTCGACTTCGTCGCGCCCGCCATCGGGATCGACCCCGCGCGGCCCCCGGCCGCCCCCGAAC